>NZ_FQUI01000013.1 GCF_900129175.1 Marinitoga hydrogenitolerans DSM 16785 | reverse complement strand
AGTTGAGTATAGTCTCACAACCTCGCGAAACATAAATCGAGGAAACGACATTTTCCGGCAAGTGAAAAACTATACTCTAGTTTAGAAATCTTTTTTAAGAGAACAAGTCTCAGGGGGATGTTATCTAAAACTATTTTACCAGAGGTAAAACTTAAAAACAAGCAAAAAATAAATACTGAAAAAGATGCTCAATAGAAAACTACTAATATAAAACATATAACTAAAAACACATAAATCAATATAAATAAAATATATTTACTTTTCAAAGAGCATATAAATAATAATAATAATCAATAACAATAATATAATTATTCTATACTAATTATACGAGGGGGATTGATAAAATGAAAGTTTTAGGTTTAATATTGGCAGGAGCATCAACAAGTGGTGTAAAGGAATTAACTAAAAAGAGAGCAAGTGCAGCAGTACCTGTTTTTGGTAAATATAGAGCTATTGATTTTACTTTAAGCAATTTTGTAAATTCGAAAATTAAAAAAGTAGGTGTATTAACCCAATATTATCCGAGGAGTTTAATGGATCATCTGGGAAGCGGTAAAGAATGGGATCTTGATAGAAAAACAGGAGGATTATTTATCTTGCAACCGTATTTTAAAAGTAAAGATGAGATTCCAGTTTATAAAGGTACAGCTGATGCAATATTTCAAAATATGACACTATTGAGAAGAGGCGATGAGGATTTTGTTTTGATAGGATCGGGAGATCATATATATAATTTTGATTTTACAAAATTATATCATTATCATTTATCAAATGCAGCAGATATTACAATTTTAACAAAAGAGTTTGAAAATGATGAATTAATAAACACATATGGTCAGGTAATAACAAATGAGGAAGGAAAAGTTATAGAATTTCATGAAAAACCCGCTGAAATAAAATCAAGAAGAATATCTTTAGGAGTTTATTTTATAAATAAAGCATTATTAATTGAGTTATTGTACACATCTATTCCAGGTGGAGGTAAAGATATCGTATATGATATTATCATACCTAATTTAAGTAAACTGAGAATATTTGCATATGATTTTAAGGGGTATTGGTCAAATATAAAAAAGTCAGTAGAAACATACTATAAAACTAATATGGATATTTTAAAAGACGATGTTAGAAGAGAATTATTTTACTCAAAAAAAATATATACTAAATTAAAAGATTATGCCCCACCAAAAATAAATATCAATGCAAATGTTCATAACGCATTTGTGGCAGATGGTTCTATAATAAATGGAACTGTAAAAAATTCAATAATATCTAGAGGGGTTAAAGTAAAAGCGGGTGCTGTAGTTGAAAATTCAATAATACTTCAGGATACAGTTATTTCAGAAGGTAGTGTAATAAAAAATGCAATCATAGATAAAGATTGTAAAATAAGAGAAGGACATAGAGTTGTTGGAGAAGAAAAAATTTTAGTAATAGAAAAAGGTACGATCATATAGGGGGGATAAAAATGAATATTGTTGCTTTAATATTAGCAGGAGGTCAAGGTACAAGACTTGGAGCTATAACGGAATATTTAGCTAAACCAGCAGTACCGTATGGTGGTAAGTATCGAATTATAGATTTTGCATTGAGTAACTGTGTAAATTCTGGAATATATAATATTGGTGTATTAACCCAGTATAGACCTCATGTATTAAATAAGCATTTAGGTATTGGAAGGCCTTGGGATTTAGATATAAAATCTGGTGGGTTAACTATTTTACCACCATATGTGAGTAACACTGATCAATCATGGTATAAGGGGACAGCAGATGCTATTTGTCAAAATATAGAGTATATAGATAGTTATAATCCGGATTTTGTTGTTATTTTATCTGGTGATCACATATATAAAATGGATTATAATGAAATGATAGATTTTCATATAGAGAAAGGTTCTGATGCGACGATTGCCTGTATGGAAGTTCCTTTAAGTGAGGCATATAGGTTTGGAATAATGGTTACAGATTCTTTTGGAAAAATAATAGAATTTCAAGAAAAACCAAATAATCCTAGAGGTAATTTAGCATCGTTGGGAATATATGTTTATACATGGTCAATATTAAAAGAACTATTAATTGAGGATTCTAATGATCCGAATTCAGAACATGATTTTGGTAAAAATATAATACCTAAGATGTTAGAAAATAATAGATTATATGCGTTTAATTATGAAGGATATTGGAGAGATGTTGGGACTTTGCAGTCATATTGGGAATCAAATCTTGAATTATTGGGACCAATGCCAATGTTAAATATACATGATGTAAATTGGAAAATATTTACGCAATCGGAAGAATTGCCCCCTGCTTTTATATCAAAAGATGCAAAGTTAACAGGATCTCTAATAAGTGAAGGTTGCGAAATATATGGTGAAATTCATAATTCAGTATTATTTCAAGGAGTAATTGTAGAAGAAGGAGCTATAATAAAAGATTCTGTGATAATGAATAACACTGTAATAAAAAAAGATGCATATATAGAAAAGGCCATTATTTGTGAAAATTCTGAGATTGGTGAAAATGTAAAGATTGGAATTGGAGAGTTTAAAGAAAATCAATATAATAACAAAATTTATAATACAGATATAACATTAATAGGATTTAATACAAGGATTCCTCCAAATATTCAAATAGGTAAGAATGTACTTATAGGTAATTATATAAAGGAATTTATTGAAGATGTGCCATCAGGAGGGTATGTTGTTTAGGGAGGCGAAATAATGGATTTTTATGCTGTAAAGTTTTTTGCAACATCGTCATTAACGGCTGAAATAATAATAGGATATATGTTTGGAAAGCAAAAAGGAAATCCAGAATATAAAGTTTTATCAATACCAAAATCAAAGCTTCCAAAATTTGAATTACCAGATATCAATTTATCTTATATAGAATATAAATCTAAATTAGAAGAATTATATTATAAAGCGATAAAAGATTCAACTGTTTTAGATTTGAATAAGCAATTTTTAGCATTTGTTCAATCCACCATTAAAAGGTATGGGCCTGAAATAATAAATGCAAAAATGTTTTTAGGAGTAAGAGATTCTGATGTTGCTGTAATAAAAGCTATTTTGTCAGAAATTTTTGAAGAATGGGAAGGTGAAGTAAACCTAAAAATAGTTGCAGAAAAGCTTACTTATCAAGATTTAGTGTGGCTGATGACACAACACAGAAGTTTTTCAGAAAAAGAAAAATCATATTTAAATAGAGTAGATGTTCAATCAGCACCAGAAGTTTTACCTTTAACAGATCCGTTAAACGGTATGACAATTAATAATCTTGATGTAGGAGATCCAGTTTATTCATTAATTATAGATTCAGTGGAGCCTGCAAATTTAAACAAATTGAAAGAACAATATCCAGACAAATTTGACGAAAATGGCAAAAATATTCTTCCGATTGAATCAAAATTAATTGCAAAAGAATTAGTTACAGATACAGATTATTATTTTATTAAAGTAGATCTTGGTGGTGGAATTATTGGAAAGGCAGTAATTTCAAAAAATTTAAAAATGATGGTAGATTCTAATAAAATTGCTGAGATGCATAAAAAAAGAGAAGAATATTTTAATCCACCTGAAGATAAAATAATAGGTGATATATTAAAAGAATCAATAGCAGGATTAAAGAGAGAAGCTAATTTACCAGAAAACAAAGTAAGAAGTAGCGATGTATTAATAATTTTTGGACTTTCTATAGGATTAATCATAGGAGCAATATTATTAGGAATCTGGTTAGGAGTATTTTAATGAAAATATATTCTTTAATTTTAATATTTTCTTTAATAATTGTAGGTATTGTATTTAACTTATTTATGTTAAATTATATATATAAAAAAACTATATATAATAACCGTATATTTATCGAAAATATAAATCTTATAAATGAAACAGAAAATTTATTTTATATTAAAGGATATGCGAGTAAAACTATTTACAATACAGATTCTGCAACATTGATAAAAATAACATTTAACAACAATATTGAAGGGATCATAATTCAGGAGGAATAGAATGAAACTTAAATTATCTTATGCTACAGCGGTTTTATTGGGATTAAAGAAAGGAAAGATTAATTTTGAAATGCCCACAGCTTATTTAATGTTAGGTGAAAAATGTGTATACAACTGCAGTTTTTGTGCTCAAGCAAGAGAAGCAAAGTCTGACAAAGACTATTTATCAAGGATAAAATGGCCAGAATATTCTTTAGAAAAATTTATTGAGAAAATAACCAATTATAATTCATTTAAAAGATTGTGTGTTCAAGTTGTAAATTCTGAAAATTATTTTGGAGATTTGATAGAATTTTTAGATAGGATTAAAAATTTACATATATTAAAAGCGATTTCTTTGCGGCCTAAAAATATGGAAGAAGTTGACGAAATATTTAATTATAATATAGATAATTTAGGGATTTCTATAGATGTGGCAAATAAAGATTTGTTTTCAAAAATTAGGGGAGGGAGTTTTGACTCTCTCTTTAACATTTTAGTAAAATCTTCCATGAAATATCCAGGGAAAGTAACAACACATATTATAGTTGGTTTGGGTGAAACAGATGAAGATTTAATAGATATAATGCTTGAAATGAAAAAATATAACATCTTAGTTTCATTATTTGCATTTACCCCAATTCAAGGAACATTTTTTGAAGATGAAGTCCCTCCTTCAATTGAGAGATATAGAAAGATTCAATTTGCAAGAGAAATAATTGAGAAAAAAAATATAGAAAAAAAAGATTTTAAATTTAAAAATGGGCATTTAATAGAATTACCAGAAGTAGAATTTTCTATTGAAGAAGCGATTAAAACAAGTGGATGTTCTTATTGTACAAGACCTTTTTATAACGAAAAACCAAACAAATTATTATATAATGTACCACAAAAAAGAAAATCTTGAAAGGAGGAAGGAAATGTCTCTATTAACTTTCAGAGGAGGAGTTCACCCACCAGAAAAGAAAGAGTTGGCAGAACATAAGGAAATTAAGTTTTTGCCATTACCAGAAAAAGTGTATATATACACAACAAATCATATAGGGGCACCAGCAAAAATTTTGGTAGAGCCAGGTCAAAAAGTGAAAACCGGTCAAAAGATTGGTGAAGCGAATGGTTTTATTTCTGCTAACATTCATTCTTCAGTTACAGGAGAAGTGGTAGAAATTGTTAAAATGACAAACGCTGCAACAGGTACAAAAAATGATGTAATTGTTATTCAAAGGACAGGAGAAGATGAATGGGATTTAATCTCAGGATATGGTGATTATTCCAAGAAAACACCAGAAGAAATTATTGGTATAGTTAAAGAAGCAGGAATAGTAGGTTTAGGTGGAGCCATGTTTCCTTCGCATGTGAAAATGTCTGTTCCTAAAGGTAAGAAAGCAGAATATCTAATTATTAATGCTGCAGAGTGTGAACCATATATAACAATTGATTATAGAATGATGTTAGAAAAGTCTGTTGAAATTGTAAAAGGTATAAAAATTATCATGCATGCAACTGGAGTGAAGAAAGCTTACATAGGTATTGAAAATAATAAGCCTGCAGCAATAGAAAAAATGAAAGAAGCAGTTTCTGGTGAACCAATAGAAATAAAAGTATTAAAAACAAAATACCCTCAAGGGGCAGAAAAACAATTGATTTATGCTATAACAAAAAAAGAAGTTCCTTCAGGTGGATTACCTTTAGATGTAGGAGCTATAGTTTTTAATGTTTCAACAACTTATGCAATATATGAAGCTGTAGAAAAAGGAAAACCTTTAGTAGAAAGAGGTATTACATTAACAGGTGAAGGTATAAAAAATCCAGGTAATTTTATTTATAGGATTGGTACATTAACTAAAGATTTGCTTAATCATGTAGGATTAGTTGAAGAGGAAAAAATAGATAGAATTTTATATGGTGGGCCAATGATGGGAATACCTCTTCCTAATATTGAATTACCAACATTTAAAGGAAATAATGCTTTAACAGTAATGACAAAAGATATAGTACCTCATAAAGAAGTATTTCCATGTATTAGATGTTCGAAATGTGTACAGGTTTGTCCTATCAATTTAATGCCATATTTGTTAAAAATGCAAGTTGAAAAAAGGGAATACGATAAATCTCTTGAATATGGATTAATGGATTGTATAGAATGTGGATCGTGTTCATTTGCATGTCCAGCAGGAATAGAATTAGTAAAAACTTTTAAAACGGGAAAAAAAGTTGCAAGAGCTTTAAAAGGGAGGGCTAAAAAATGAAGTTGAATATTGCTGCTGCACCACATTTTAGAACAAAAGATAATGTTAGATCTGTTATGATAGATGTTTTAATTGCCCTCATTCCATCTGTTATTGTTTCAACATGGGTATTTGGTTTAAGAGCTTTATGGATAATGTTGTATACAATGGTATTAGCTGAAGTAATGGAATTATTTATAATGAAGGTCTTAAGAAAACAAAAAAATTTTAAATCAGATTTTAGTGCATCAGTAACAGGGCTTTTATTAGCTATGAATTTAAGCTTAGCAGTGAATTGGTGGCAAATATTAATTGGAACATTCGCTGCAATTGTATTAGGAAAACATGTTTATGGAGGATTAGGTAAAAATATATTTAATCCTGCATTAGTTGGAAGGGTATTTATGTTAATATCATTCCCAGTAGCAATGACAACATGGTATAGGCCATTTTACTTCAAATACGATACAATTACAACAGCGACACCTTTGGCTATTTTAAAAGAAAAAGGCGTAGATGTATTAAATAATTATTCTGATTATTCAATTAATTTAAAATCATTATTTGTAGGAACAATTCCTGGTTCTATAGGTGAAGTAAGTGCTTTAGCTTTAATAATTGGATTTATATATTTAGTTGTTCGTGGAAGAATTAAAATATGGATTCCAGTTACGTATATTTCTACAGTATTTGTTATTGCATCTATATTTTATTTATCTGATCCCACAAAATATGCATTACCATTATTCCATGTATTTGCTGGGGGATTAATGCTAGGTGCATTGTTTATGGCAACAGATATGGTAACAAGTCCTATGACAGTTAAAGGTCAAATAATTTTTGGATTGGGATTAGGCTTAATTACTATGATAATTAGACTTTTTGGTGGTTATCCTGAAGGAGTATCTTTTTCGATTTTAATTATGAACGCATTAGTTCCATTAATTGATATATATGCAAAACCACGTATTTTCGGAACTTCAAGAGGTGGTAAAAAATGAAAGAATATATAAAAACAGGTTTTATATTAATGTTATTTATAGTTATTTCAGGATTTATTGTTTCAATTGTATATGTTTCAGTAAAACCGGCAATTGATAATGCAGAATTGCAGGCTAAATTAAAGGCCATTAAAAAAGTATTAGAAAATTCAAACGGTGAAGGTTTATTGATTTCAAAAGATGAAATTCCTAAAACTTCTAAAGAATTAGAAAATGCAGTTTGGGATTCAAATGAAAATGGAATATTATATTCAAATGCGAATTCAAAGGTTTATTCTCCTGTGTATAGATATATAAATGATAAAGGACAAGAAATATATATATTAACAGTGTCAAGTGTAGGTTTTGGTGGTGAAGTAATTTCAGTTATATCTTTTGTTAAAGATAAAGTAGAAAAAATTTATTTTAATGGGTTAGAAGTAATATCTTATTCACAGGAAACACCAGGGTTAGGAGCAAATATAGCTCAGGATAATGTAAAAAAGAGATTTTATCCAATTTCATATGAAGGGTTGATTAAAGGAGTTAAGGTTAACAAAGATGCAGGTGTTCTTTTAAATACTCCAGAAAAAATGAAAGAAGGAAAAGAAAAAGGAATTATACAAACAAGTGATATTATGACAGGTGCAACTATTACACCAAGAGCTGTAGCTAATTCTATAAATGCAGGATTTGAATACCTCAAATCCAAAGGGGTGATTCAATAATGGCTAATATTAAAAACCTAAAAGTGGGATTGTTTGAACAAAATCCAATATTTGTCCAAGTGTTAGGGATGTGTCCAACTCTTGCAACAACAACAAATGCAGAAAATGCATTAGGTATGGGATTGGCAACATTAGCAGTATTGATTATGTCAAATATAGTTGTTTCTTCAATAAAAAAATGGGTTCCTAAAAATATAAGAATTCCTATATATATAGTTGTTATAGCTTCATTTGTTACAATGATTGATTTATTAATGCATGGATATACATATGATTTATGGAAAACATTAGGTTTATTTATTCCTTTAATAGTTGTTAACTGTATAATTTTAGGTCGTGCGGAATCTTTTGCGTCAAAAAATACAGTGTTAGACTCTATTTATGATGCATTGGGTATGGGATTAGGCTTTACAGGAGCATTAGTGTTATTAGGTTCTGTTAGAGAATTATTAGGAAATGGTACAATATTTGGTCTTCCAATTTGGGGAGATGCTATGAAATTATATATTATGATTCTTCCACCAGGTGCTTTTTTAGTATTAGGTATGTTGTTAGCAATGTTTAACGCAAAAGGCATTTATGACAGAAATAAAGTAAAGGCTGGTGAAAGGAAATGAAGTTATTTTTTATATTTCTATCAGCAATATTAGTAAATAATTTTGTTTTATCAAGATTTTTGGGAATATGTCCTTTTTTAGGCGTATCTAAAAAGATAAGTTCTGCTTCTGGAATGTCAATGGCAGTTATTTTCGTAATGGTTATATCTAGTGTGATAACATGGTTTTTAAATCTATTATTAGTAAAATTGGGATTAGAATTCTTAATTACAATAGTTTTTATTTTGGTTATAGCAACATTAGTTCAATTTATAGAATTTTATATAAAAAAAGTATCGCCTCATTTGTATGAAGCATTAGGTATATATTTACCATTAATTACAACTAATTGTGCAATATTGGGGTTAGCCTTGATTAATGTTATAAATAATTATACTTTAATAGAAACAATAGTTAATTCTCTTGGAGCAGGATTAGGTTTTGGTATGGCTTTAATCATATTTTCAGCTATGCGTGAAAGAATGGATTACTATGATATTCCTGAGCCATTTAAAGGAACTGCTATAGCTTTAATAACCGCAGGCCTATTATCAATGGCTTTTATGGGATTTTCAGGTCTCATAAAAATATAAGGGAGGAATAGCAAATGTCTATAATTATAAATTCAGTGATATTACTTGCAATATTAGGTTTTTTTGCAGGTTCATTTTTAGCTTTTGCTGAAAAGAAATTTGAAGTAAAAGAAGATGTTAGAGTTATTTTTGCGGAGAGCTTGCTACCTGGTATTAATTGTGGAGCTTGTGGGTATCCGGGATGTTCAGGTTTTGCAAAGGGATTTGTAAATGGAGATGTAAAGCCGGACGGATGTCTTCCTGGAAAAAGACAAGGCGTTCCAGAAAAACTCATAAAATTATCTAAAATATCTGATGATGAACTAAATAAAATATGGGAGGAAATAGGAGAAAATCCAGATAAAATAAAAGAAAAATTCTAATTGGGGAGTTATAAACTCCCCAATTTTTTTATTACAAGTTCTTTAAAAATTTTAATCTTTTTATCTTCGTAATTTAGTAATATAAATTCCAGCCAATTTTGTAACATCTTAAAATCACTCTTTTCCAAATGGTATTTTATTTTTTCTATATTATCTTTTGTTGGATTTTTTAATGTCTTAATATAAATCGATATAAGTTCGTTTAAATAGTTGTTTGCTTGGTTTACTGTATAGTTTTTTTCAATGAGTTTAGTTAAATATGAATTCTTTAGTGTAATAAAATCATAATTTTTTACAAATTCAATACAATCTATAGGAACTTCTATTTTAATAATTGTATCTGATTCAGTTTGGTTTAAAAATAATTTTCCATTTAAATCTTTAATAAATTTTTTTATTAAAGCAATATCATACAATTTTATGTTTGTTTTATCAAAAATATTTTGAGTATTTAATAGTAAAATATAATCATTGAATATATTATCTTTATCTATAATTTTTATTTCAAGCGTGTTGTTAATTAAAGAATAAATAATAATAATACTACCTTTTTCTTTTTCGTCAAGAGATAATGTTAATATTTCATACAATATTTTGTATAATTTTTCTCTATTGGAAAAGATAATAGGATTTTTAAGGGTAGTTTCTTTTTTAACAACGATGTGATTTTTTTTGGTATAAAGAGATAATGAGTAAATAAGTTCATTGTGAAATTTATTGATATCAAAAAATTCAAAAAAACTCTGCTTTGTAATTGTTGTTTCAAAAAGGAAAATATATTTAAATTTTTCTATTATATTGTTTATTTCAGAAATATTTTTATTAATACTACTCTTTTTTAGGTCATTTGGTAAGTCTAAATTTATTGAGTTAACAAGATTTTGAAGAGGAGTATAAATAGAAAAAATAAGATCATTTATTAAAGTATCATTTTTCTTTTTAACAATGTTAAGCTCCTTTTTAAAATCAAACAACATTTTTTCTGCATTTTCAAATTCATTTAGAATATGTGAAAGCTTTGATTTTAAAACAATACCATCTTTTGTTTTTAATTTAATCTTATTATCATTATTGTGAGTAATAAATTCTGATAAACTTCTAAGATCATTTGTGGCATAATAATAAGTTCTTTTTAGAAAAAATAATAATAAAGAAAATAAGATAAGATTAATAATTATGAATATTAATAACTTGTCAAAAAATAACATATAAAATCTTTTATCAGGTATAATGTAAAAGGTCATATCATTAAAATTAAAACTAAAATATTTTCTTGGAATAGAAGTTTTAGGATACAAATTATTATTATAACTTAAAATAATATTTAAATCAGAGAATTGATTTAAATAAGAAATATATTCAGGTAAAACATAACCATATAAATATGAAGTATTGTTTATTTCAATTTTCTTATAAAAAAAAGTATTTTCAACATCTTTGAAATCAGTATAAACTTTATTTTCATTATTATAAATTATCAATTTAAATGGTTTGAAATTAAAATGATCATATTTTATATAATGAAAGATGCTTTCTCTCAATTTTTCATCTGTCTGAAAAATTATAGTCTTTAATTTCATTATTTCTTTGTTCTTTTCATATTTTTCAATATCCGCTTTTATAAGAAAAATAAAAAAAGTAAAGGTTGCGACTATTAATAAATATATAATTATAAAAGGTTTTGAACATTTACTCATAAAAACACCTCATAATAAATTTTAGTATATATTAATTATATCACACAATAAAAAAAACGGATCCAAAGGATCCGCTAAATGTCTATCCATCTATTTCAGGGGGGGATAGGGGGATTTTCTTTTTACAATTATAGTATACAAAAATAAATGTTACTTTTCAATACTCAAATATTAATTGTGAATTTTCAAACGTAACAAAAAAGGGAGTTATGTAAATTTCATTTTTTCAAAGAAGGTATTAATAATACTGTCATAACCCATGCAATGGAAATGCCTAAAACCATAGTTAAACTAAATTGTTTAAGCAATTCACCACGAGATAATTGAAAAGTGATAAATGATGATACTGTTGTTAAAAATGATAAACTAGTAGCTTTTAAAGTATGCCAATAATGAACCTTATCTTCATCAATAGCATGGAAAATATGGATATATCCATCAACACCAATACCAAATATTAACGGCAATGAAATTATAGTTAAGAATGTTGCGTTAATATCAAAAAAGTAAATTATTCCAAATGTTGCTAAATTGGTAAAAAGTAAACCAAATATAGCAATTAGAGTTTCTTTAAATGATTTTCTGGAAAAATAGGTTAAAATTCCGATCATAAAAACTGAAAATAAAATAACATAATAAAATCTACTTTCTATAATATACATTAATCTATATAAAGCTTTTTTATTTCCCAAAAATCGGTTTAGATAAGATTTTAATGAATCAAAAAAATGTTTCATTCCATTGTTTATATTTAGATTAATTGAAGGAGTAACATATACGATAAAATAAGCTTTATTATCTTTATTGATTAAAATATTTTTTCTCAGATTTTCTGGTATTAACTCAGTTATTCCCAGAATAAACTCTTTCTCATTTTTAGCTTTTGCAGCTAAATCTATTATTTTAAGTGTTTCGGAATATATTCCGTATTTTTTTAAAACAGCAACAGAAAAAGGATCATTTACTAATTCTGAAATTTCTTGAGTTTTGATCTTTAATTTTTCAAAATCACCTAATTGTTTTTTCAAAATATCCAAATAGCTTTCAACTTTAGAAACATATGGCGATTTTTTTAACTCTTCAATAATTTTTTTAGAATCTTCATCCACACCAACAATAAATTGCATTTCATTAAATAAAGATGTGCCAAAATGTTTTGCAATATCATTAAAAACTTTTGTGCTTTCTGCATTTGTTGGCGCTAAACCAGGAGGGGTATATGAAAAATTAGCAAAATTAATTATACCAAATATTGAAAAAAAGATTATAAAAATAGATATATAAAATAAAATTATTTTTCTTTTTTTAGGTATCCAGTCTCCTAATTTTTGAAACCATATATTTATTTTATTTTCTCTATATGTTTTCAGTATGATACTTCTAAAAGGATAAAAAATAATTGGGGTAACGAAAACCATAATTAATGAAAAAACTAATAAACCCATACCGCTAATTAAAGCCATTTCAGTAAAAGCAGGAAGTTTCATAAAAATTAAAGAGATAAAAACAAAAATTGTTGTAAGAACACCAAATATAACAGGAACCAACACAGTTTCATAGGTTATAGCGAGTGCTTCAACATAATTTTTTCTTTCTTTAAATTCTGTAATCAAACGACTGGTAATATGAATTCCATAGTCTATACCTAAACCTAAAGTTATAGCAGCAACAAACGAAGTTAAAATATTTAATTCTTTAAAAATAATAGCAGATAAACCCAAAGTTATTCCCACAGAGATTAATAAATTAATGAAAACTAATATTGTAGTTATTAAATTACCAAAAGTGAAATAAAAAATTATTATAATTAGAATAATTGATAAATACGTTGTAATTGAAAAATCAAAAGAAACAGTTTTATTGGCTTCATAAGTATATATATAAGCTCCGGTTAAACCTGTTTTGATTGAATATTTCTGGTTAATACTAGATAATACTTTTTTTACTTTAGGAATAATATTATTTACAAAGATTAGATTTGAGGTTGGTTCGTTAAAAGTGACCCCCATGACCATAATTTTTTTATCAGGTGATAAAGTATAAAATCCCAACATAGGATCTGTTTCTTTAGAAGTTTCAAAATTCTTATTAAGTTTATCCAATAAAAATAGTGTATTATTAATATACTCAAAAGATTTAAAATCATAAGGGTTAACGCTTGAAAAAGCATTAAAAGTTTCTTTTATATTATTCATTAATTCATCAATCAATTTGGAATTTGATACATTTAAAAATCCATAAGATAACAATAATGAAATATCAGTTTTTGCTAAAGCTTTAAATTCATGTATGTTTTTCATTCTACTATAGAAATCCAATGCAAGTTTTTTATAATCAGTATTATCATCAATATAAAAAGCAACTATCATTACCTCGGATTCAGATTGATGTTGTAATTCATCTCTGTATGAAACAACTATAGGGTCATCTTTTGGAAGTAATTCCAATAAATCAGAATTAATTTTTAAATTTTTTAAGTTATATATAATTCCAACAGAAAAAATAAAAAATATTATTAATAACCATTTATAGTTTCGAGTTAGGAATTCTGCGATTAATAAATATTTTTTTTTCATATTTTCATCTCCATAACAGAATGTAAATAATAGTATCTATAAAGGTTCCAATAATAAGAGCATATATATTTTTATTTTTAATATCTCTATATCCTTTTAATAGTTCTGTCCAGATAAAAGGGAAAATATAATAAAAATTAAAAAATGAAAAAAAACCTAATAATAAAATTGGTGAAAGAGAAAGCATGTAATAAGGGAAAATAATTCTGAATGTTTTTAAAGGGTAAAAGAAAGCTCTTAAAACATTATTGGTAAAGATAAAAAATACTAAAATAATACTTTTTATAAAAAACTCATATAAAGGGATATATTTAAATAAAGGTGAAAACCAAAAATAAAACAAAATTATAATACCAATAAAAATGGTATCATATTTTACTTCTCGTATCTTATGAGGTGAAAATATAATCTTAAAAATATTATTGAACATTAATGAATTCCTCCAGTATAAACTTTCATGTCATAAATTACATTTATTCCTAATTCAACAAAAACATTTAATAAAGGTTGGACTCCAGGGTTTCTTAAAATATTTGAATCTAAAATTATACCATTTTCTTTTTTTAACTTTTCTAATATTTCAGTTTTAAAAGAATAAGGTTGATATGTAGAGCTATCCATAACAAAATATTTTAATTTTAAAAAACTTAATTCTTCTAATGTTAATTTTGATAAGTCTAATATTGCAATTGTTGGATAATTAATCAAAGTAAAATTTTTTGAATAGGCAATATTTTTATTTAGTTGAAGGCCGTAAAAACTTAATTTTTCAGTATATTCATTTAATGTTGAGTCAAAAGATTTTAAGGTAGTTTTTAATTCATCAAAAATTTCGTTATTTACAACAGCAATAAAAATATGATTATTAGAATAATTAATACGTATTTTTCCAATAAAAACGCCTAAATCTTCGATAACAAAAAAAACCTTTGCTAAATTCTTTGATTCATTAATCATTGAGATTATATCATCTTTTATTTCGTTATGAAAATTCAATATAGAATAAGTTGGAATGGGTTCTCTTATTATAATTTTAGTTTCAACTTTTCCAAATAGAAAGTATGTAATAATGCTTAATAAAAGAATGGTAATAGAAAAAACTATTACCATTCCATATATTTTCATTTATTTTCCTCCCATCTTCAAAACTTCAATAGATTTCAATAACTGTAAATCATTTTCTAAATCAATAATAGCTTCAAATGTTGTTGTATTTTTTGCTTCCATTTGCTCAACATTTTTGACTTCTTTTTGTGGGTTGTCAATAATTATATCAGGTTTAATACCTTTTAAATGAATATCATTTCCGTTAGGAGTGAAGTAATGCCCTATTGGTAACCATACTTCTCCTCCATTTTCTAAAGGAATTGGTCTTTGAACAGCAGCTTTTCCATATGTGGTTTTTCCAATTACAGTGGCAATTTTATTGTCTTTCAAAGCGCCAGTTAGAATTTCAGATGCTGATGCAGAAGATTTGTTTACCAATAATACAATTGGCAATTTATCTATGAAATCAAAATGTTCATATGTTTTTGGTTTAATCACTTCTTCAGAACCGTCAAAATATCTTACTGTTACAATTGTCTTATCTTTGATAAACATACTAGCAATATCAATAGCAACATTTAAAAATCCACCAGGATTATTTCTTAAATCTAGAATTATCCCATTAACATTTTCTTTTTCAATGGCTTTTAAAGCTTTATGCATTTCAGAAGCGCTTTTTTCGGCAAAATTTGTAAGTTTTATATATCCTATTTTAAAATTGTTGCTATCAAAGATTTTATATTTAGCAGTTACAGTTTCAATTTTTTCTCTAATAATAGTAATTTTTTTAGACTCTTCCCAACCTTCTCTAAAGATTTCAATTTGTACAGAAGTTCCGGGTTTTCCGCGCATTTTATTTACTGCTCCGATATATCCAATTTCAGAAACAGGTGATCCATCAACACTTATAATCAAATCATCAGCTTGTAGTCCTGCTTCGTAAGCAGGAGTTCCTATCATAGGACTAATAATTCTAATAGCTTCCAATTTAGAGTCATAACTAACTAAAATACCTAGTCCTCCGTATTCTCCAGATTCCTCTATTTTACTTTCTGTAACTTGTTGTGAGTCTAAATACCATGCAAAAGGATCATTCAAACCTTCAACTAACCCTTTTAAAGTAGAATCAAGTACTTTATCATAATCAACTTTATCTTTTTCATAATAAATATTACTGATATAATAAAGTACAGAATAAATAGGATTTTGAAATTTCTCTAAATATAATTTTTCTATATCATTTTGATTATTCGTATTTGCCCATAATAATACAAATGAAGAAATGATGAGCAAAACAACAATAAAAGTTTTAAATCTTTTGTTCAAAAAAATCTCTCCCTTCAAATTTCATTTTTATAGTTTAATATTTAATTTT
Source organism: Marinitoga hydrogenitolerans DSM 16785 (assembly GCF_900129175.1). NCBI lineage: Bacteria > Thermotogati > Thermotogota > Thermotogae > Petrotogales > Petrotogaceae > Marinitoga > Marinitoga hydrogenitolerans. Next base: position 32,816 of record NZ_FQUI01000013.1, on the reverse strand, counting down.
TTAATATTTAATTTATAGTTTAATATTTAAATGTGCTTCTTCCAATAAATTCTCTAATAATAGATTTTCTTGGGATTTCTTCCAACTCAGTAATGGGTAAAAAATAATCAAGAAATTTTAATAATCTTTTTGCTTCTGAATATTCTTGATTTGTATTATCAACTGAAAGTAATAATGGTTCAGCGAAAATCTTTAACACAGAAAGCTCATAAATCAAATTAGAATTAAACATGACATCAGCTTCTTCTTGGTAAGGGAAAATATTTCTATCTTCACCTCGTCTAACACTAGGCCACATTTTTAATGTGGCTAAAGCAGAATGCCCTCTGAATTTAAAATCTCGTACAATCCTTCTTATCAGTCTTGTATCAGTAGTAGTAATTCTATTCATAGAATCTAAGTTCATTTGTGTTAAAGCGCTTACATAAATTTTATATTTAAACTCTTTTGGAATACTTTCAGTTAAAATTTCATTTAATCCATGAATACCTTCTATAATTAAAATTTGATTTTTCTCTATTTTAATTTTCTTCCCACTTTTTAAGCTCTTTCCATGGATGAAATCAAACTTTGGAAGCTCAACCTCTTCTCCATTTAAAAGTCTTTTTAGGTGTGTATTAAACAAATCTAAATTTAAAGCATATATAGATTCAAAATCATAGTTTCCATTTTCATCTTTTGGAGTTTTTTCTCTATCAACAAAATAGTCATCTAAAGAAATAGGAATAGGTTTTAAACCATTAACCTTTAATTGAAGAGCCAATCTTTTTGCAGATGTTGTTTTTCCTGAAGAAGAAGGACCTGCAATTAACACAATTTTTGTATTTTTTCTTTTAATTATGTCATCAGCAATTTGAGCATATTTTTTTTCATGAAGAGCTTCAGAAACCCTTATTAATTCAATAACTTCATGTGGTCCTTTAGAAATTAATTCGTTTAACTCACCTACAGTACTTACCTCAAGAATTTTTAACCATTCTTTATATTCATTAAAAGTAAAAGATAGTTTTGGATAATGTTTATATTCTGGTATTTTATCTGGGGATTTAGGATTTGGTTGTAAAACCACAAAACCCTCATCAACACTTTTTAAATCAAACTTATTAATATATTTTGTTGATGGTGGCATATATCCATAAAAATAATTAAAATATTTATCGCATATATAAATATTTACTTTATCTTTTTTTCTATATTTAAATAAAGCAGACTTATCCTTTAAATCAACGTTTTCAAAGATTTTCATAGCTCTAAACTTGCTAATTGTTGATTTTTCAAATAGCAAATCCTTTTCTACATATTCTAACATTTTTTTCTTTAAAATTTCAAGTTTTTTTTGTGAAGGTTTTCCACTTCTTAACTCACAATACAAACCACTTCCAATAGCATGATGTACAAATAATTTATCTTCTGGATACAAATCTTTTAAAGCCATATACAATAAAAATAAAACGCCTCTTTGATATATTCTAAATCCGTCAAGAGTAGAAGTGTCTAATAATTCAATTTTTCCAGAGTCTTCAATATATTTATTTAGTTCTTTAATATTGTTATTATGCTTAACAGCTAAAATAGGTAAAGAATGTTCTTTTTGGATTTCATTGATAATATCAATATACTTTTCACCTTTTTCGGCATAAATAATTTTATTTTTAATCTTTAATTCGTATCTCAAAGTAATTCCTCCTTATCGAATTTATTTTTTTGTAATAATCTTATTTTTTTTCAGAAACAATGAGGTATTGACAAATGAAAAAAATATGATATAATAGTTACTGTGATTGGGGCGTGGCCAAGCGGTAAGGCGGCGGATTTTGGCTCCGTTATTCGGTGGTTCGAATCCATCCGCCCCAGCCAAAGTCGGCGTAAGCCGACTTTTTTTTTATCAAAAATGGACTATTGTACAATCTAAACGCTTATAATAAGTGCGTATAAAAGCATTTAAATTATACCATAAATCAAGTTAAATTTATAGTGTTTTGAAGACAAAAATATCTATTTTTTCACTTATATTTTTTAGAACTATTTTGTAGATAACCTAAAATGTTTAAGAATGAATTGATTTACTGTACATCCTAATTAATTTGATAATTTCAAATCTTTTAAATAATGCATTTAAATATACAGAAAAAGGGAGTGTTTTTATAACAATAAAGAGAACAAACTCTTATTTGATTATAAAAATTGCTGATACAGGTATTGGAATAAATCCAAAAATAAAGGATAAAATTTTCGAACCATTTATTAAAGGAGAAAAACCTGGAACAGGTATAGGGTTGACTGTTGTTTCTTTTTTAATAAAAAAAATGGATGGAAATTTACAGGTTTATAGTAAAAAGGATAAAGGTACAACATTTGAAGTAAAAATCCCTATAAGAAAGCGAATTTATCGTCTAACTTTCAGAAAAACGGATGAAAATAGGACATCAGGGAAATAATAAAAAGCCGCATTATGCGGCTTTTTATTATTTTTGATATAATACATAAGCAGATAATGCTTGCAATGTAATAGAATTCTCGACAGTTTTAATTACAGTATTTCCAGCCTTTTTATCATTTACAACAACATTCCATTTTCCTTTAGGAAGATTAAAATTCACCTTAGATGAATTTGCATTATAAATAACTAAAATATTTTTCCAAGTGTCGTTGTTTGCATATTCTTTAAGTAAAAATGCAACCATTCTTTTCTTTGGAGTTTTTAAAAATTCTAAATGTTTTTTAATCATTTCAGCATTAGTCATTCTAAATGCAGGGTGAGATTTTCTTAACTCAATTAAACCTTTATAATATTTAAAAATATCATAAAATTTTTCTTTTCTTGACCAATCAAAAACATTTGGTAACTCTTTGTTGTATGGGTTATGATCACCCATTTTAGTTCTTGCAAAATCCACACCGCCATGTAAAAATGCAATACCTTGTGAAGTTAAAATAATAGCATTAGAAAATTTTTGTGATTTTTTAAGTTTTTCTTCAATATTTTTAGGTAATTTGTCTTTCCATGGTTGATATCCTAAAGCTAATGCATTTTTATCCCATAAAGTATTATTGTCGTGGTTTGAGACATAATTTATTGTTTCTTCGGGATCAGCAGCCCAAAGTTTAATTCTAGAATCATATTTAATAGATCCAACAACGCCTCTTTTAATTTTAGTTTCTTTTCCTAAAGAGCCAAGACCAAATCCTTTAACTTTTGCATCAAAAACACTACCCCTAATTGCATTTCTAATATCATCATTAAATACAGCAATATTCATCCCTTTTTGGTCACCTTTTCCAAATAGTAATGGTCCACCACCTGTCCAAGGTTCCCCATATAATAATATATTGGGATCAATCTTATGTAATTCTTTACTTATTTCATTCATTGTTTTTTTATCTATTAACCCCATTAAATCAAATCTAAAACCGTCAACATGATATTCCTTTGCCCAATATTTTACAGAATCAACGATAAATTTTCTTACCATAGGTCTTTCTGTAGCAATTTCGTTTCCAACCCCAGAACCGTTAGTATAATTTCCTTTTTCATCTGTTCTATAATAATAATATGGAACAGTTTGATCAAAAGCAGAGCCTTCCCCGACAACGGCAGTATGATTATAAACAACATCCAAGATAACTCTGATATTATTTTCATGTAATTTTTTAACCATTTCCTTAACTTCTTTTATTCTGGAATTAGGATCAAATGGATTTATAGAATAAAAACCATCAGGAACATTATACAATTTTGGATCATATCCCCAACCATATTGTTCTTTAAATTTTGTTTCATCTATAAAGTAAATGTCTTGAATAGGCATTATATGTACATGAGTAATTCCTAATTCTTTTAAGTGAGACAACCCAGTTTTTATACCATCTGGAGTTTTTGTGTTTTCTTGAATTAATCCTAAATATTTACCTCTATATTTTTCATCAACGCCAGAATTTTTATTTATAGTAAAATCTTTAACATGTATTTCATAAATAATAGCATCTTCAGGATTAATAAATGGTGGCTTGATATCTTTATCCCAGTTATCAGGATTAGTATCTTTTAGATCGATAATAGCAGATTTTTCAGAATTAACAGATACAGCAATGGAATAAGGATCAACAGTTTCTCTATATTTTCCATATGAATAAAATTTATATTTATAGAACCATCCTTTTAAATCACCATTTATTTTTGCACTCCAAACTCCATCCGGAGATTTTTTCATTTTATACACTTTGTCAGGAATTTTTGATTTATAATCTTTGTATAACAATACGTCAGCGGTTTTTGAAACAGGTGACCATACTTTGAAAATAGTATAATTCTTATTATATGTAATACCTAAATCATTACCATCATAATAAAAGACATTTAAAATATTTCTCATTATAGCAGTATTTTCAACAAACTCTTGAATAGATATTTTTAATTCTTTATCCACATTATAGAAAGGTTTATCTAATATAATCTTTATTTTATTTGTTCTAGAAATATCTGTAGGATCTAATTTAACCACATTTTTAATTTTTAATTTTTCACCTTCAGAAGTAACGGTTATTTTTCCTTCCCAATCTTTTATATTAAATGGTGTAGTTAAAATAGCTTTGATTTCATTTGGAGAATCAACTATGGCGCTTAAAATTCTCGGACTTACATCAATGTCATTTGGATTTGTGTATGGTTCCTCAACACTTGTTACTAACCAAATTTCTGCAACGCCCGATTCTGGTATTTTAACAAATCTATCTTTTGCGACATCTTTTGCCTGCCATTCGTTTAACCTTACAATATAACCTAATTCAGTATATTTTTTGTCTAAAACTATAACAGCATAAGGTCCGAATTCATCTTTCCCGTTGAATTGGTAAGCGTGTCCTTCTAATGATTCTGGTTTATGTGGCCAAACCCATAAATTCCATCCCTCGTAATTTTTATCAAATCGATAATAGTGTAAAATTAGGACAGTTTTTCCTCCAAAATCTTCAGCAGTTTTTCCTTCTCCGTAAGAAGGAAAAGTAGCCAAAATAAATGTAGAAATGAATAATACAATAAACATTAAAATACTTTTTTTTCTCATAAAAACCCTCCTTTAAAAAATAATTGTCTTAATCATTATAACAATTAAAACAATCAAAATAAATATAAAAGTATGTTATTATTGGTAATTAATATTAAATAAATATAATAATGATTAATAAGATGAAAAAAGCTTTATCATATAACTAAAACTTACATATAAAATTATTTAAGATTTATTCAATCAAAATACTATAAAGAATAAACATTAGAGATGGTATACTATTAAAAAATGTATGATATAATTTAAAAATAGGAGATGATTGAATGATAAAATTGACGAGAACATTAAAATTGTCGATAGTTGAGGCTATGTTCTTTAATGCTTTTTTTGTTGCTACACAAACTTTTATCATAATTTCAATAGCATTATACTTTAATGCTAATCCTTTTCAGATATCAATAGTGTCATCATTTCCGGTGTTTTCTCAAATGTTTCAAGTTTTTACACCTATTTGGTATAAAATTTTTAAGGGAAGAAAAAAGAGTTTAATGGTAGTTTCTATAATTGGCAGAGGGTCCTTGATTTTATTGCCGCTTGCTGTTTTTTTTGATTTGAAAAACGCATGGGTTTTTGTTTCCATAATGATAATATATTCACTTTTTGGAACATTTATTAGTAATATATGGACTACGGCTATGAGAGACTTAGTTCCGTTTGAAAAAAGAGGAAAATATTTTGGGTTAAGAAATGTTTTTGCTTCAGCAGTAGGTATTTTTGTAACTTATTTATATGCACAATTTTTGGATTTTTCAAATAAAAAAGCAGGAATATTATTAGTTACATCATTAGTTGCAATTTTCTCTATAATTACGATAATATTATTCGTTTTTCATCAAATTCCAGAATCTAAAGACCAAACGATAAAAATCGATTTTAGGAAACCATTTCGAGATAAAAAATTTCAAACATTTTTATTTTTTGTAGCGATTTGGACCTTTGCAATTGAATTAACCAGACCATATTTTTCCTATTTTCAACTGGCTATTTTGAATGTAAACACGAGATTTTTAGGTAATATAGGAGTTTTTTCAGGATTAATTACGTTAGTGCTTTATCCATTTTATGGCAAATTAAGTGATAAATACGGAAATAAAAATATTTTAATGGTAGGTATAACATTAGCAACAATAGCTCCGTTATTATATTTTGTAATGACGGATTATAATTTTAGAAGTTTACTTTTGCTTGATGGTATTTTTGGAGCATTTGCCTGGTCAGCAATAAACTTAACATTTTTTAATTTGTTGTTAGAAACGGTTTCAGAACCTGCAGAAAATTATATAGGAGCGTATGCTTTTATTTCAGGAGCTATGGCTATAATATCTTCAACCATAGGTGGTTTTTTTGGTAACCTATTAAAAGATAAGATATTTTATATTTTAGGAGATAAATATCATGGAATTCAATTTTTAATATTAGTAGGCTTTTTATTGAGAATATATGCATTATTGCATTTAACGAGCGTGGAAGCCTATGAAAAACCAATAAGATATAAAAGTTGGTTATTATCAAATCCTTCATTATTCAAAAGGAGAGAAATACATTTACCAATATATTTAAAAATTTTAAAGCCTAAAAAGCGCAAATTGGAGGAAAAAAATGATAGAAATTGAAAGAAAATATACCATTGACAAAAATAGTGCGGAGCAATTAAAGAAAAAAGCATTAAAAAGAATAGGTATTATACAATGGTATTTAACTAATAAAAAAAATGAAATAGAAAGAATTCGATTACAAATAATAAAAGAAAATGTAGGTTTGATAAAAAAATGGAAATATGCGTACAAAGCTAATACAAATATTCCACATGAAAAAATAGAAGAAGAAAAAGATTATATTCAGCAAGATCTAAAAGAACTATTTAATAAGGAAATGGTGATAAAAGTTAGATATATTATAAGAGAAAATCCGGAAATAGTGTTGGATGAATTTGTGGAAATAGAAGGTTTGAAATATAATATAAAAGAGAAGAATTTATTAGAAATAGAAATGAAAGAAACGAAAAAATATACAAAAAAAGATTTTGAAGAAATTTTGAAAAAAGAAAAGATAAAAATTTTGAGGGATGTAACTGAAGATTACAAATATTATAATAATAATATAGCAAACAAATTAGAAAAATCAAAAAACCTTGATGAATTAATTGAGGTGTTAAAATGGAAGATATAATAGAAAAAGCATGGATAGAATTGGGTAAAGAAAGTATATTTTATAATTATTTAAAGATGTATTTTGATAGTATTCCTTCTGAAAATGTGAGAATAATAAAATTATCCATTACAAAATCAGGAAGATTTAAAATCTTATTTAATCCTAAAAGATTAAAAGCGAAAGGGTTAATATTTACAAAAGCAATATTAAAACATGAGATATTTCATATTATTCATGGACATATTTTTATCAAACCAAAAGATAATAAAGACAAAAAAATTTGGAATCTTGCTATGGATGCAGCGATAAATCAACAAATTAAAGAACTCGATGCATTTTCTGTTCCGCTCGATGTTTTATTAGATGAAGGTTGTGGAACAGATAATGAAAATCTTTTTGTTGGACCCCCAATGAATTATATTAATAAAACTGCTGAAGATTATTACAAATGGATTATAGAATATTATGAAAAATCTAATAAAGCAGATATTGAATTAATAGAAGATAGTAGGGTGGATTCTCATGAAGATTTTGCTAATTTTGAAATAATGGAAGAAATTGTGACAGATCTTGTAAGCGAAGTTATAAGTGAAGCCTATGAAAAATCACAGGGCGATATTCCAACGGGCTTGGAAATTCCCATTTCCTTGTTGATAACAAATAGTAAAAAAAATTGGAAAGATTTAATTCGAAGATTTTTTGGAAATTCAATAATTATTGAAAAGTATAGAACACCATTAAGACCAAATAGGCGTTATGATAATCAACCAGGATGGAGAAGTTTATTAGGTCCTGAAATTGCTATAATAATAGATACAAGCGGTTCAATAATTGAAGAAGAATATTCAGCATTTTTTTCTGAAATAGAAAAATTAGCAAAAATATATGATTCAAGAATATATGTAGTTCAGATTGATAATAGTGTTCAAAATGTATTAAGGTATGGAAAAGGTGATTGGAAAAATATAGAATTAAAAGGGAAAGGAAGTACGGATTTAGAACCGGCGATATTATATTTAGAAGAAAATATAAGACCAGAAGGCATTATAATATTTACGGATGGTTATGTTGATGTACCAATTGTGAAAAGAAGGGTTCTTTTTATTTTGAGTAAGAAACACAATAAGAAGTTCAAAACAAGTGCTGAAGAGATTTACGGAAAAAATTCTATAGTAGTTTTGTGATTTTTTACAGAACACCCAAATCCGTGTATTATATCGTAACAAAATAATAAAGCAATTTTTGTATTAAAGAGGTAGAATTGATTATAAATAAAAAAATATAGATTTTAAAAATGCGGAATCTTTTTAATAATGGTATTTTGAACAGTAAGTTTTTTTTCTAATATTTTATTGTATGCAAAATACATAAAAAAAGCGCATTAACATATTTGTAATGTCACAAAAATATCATAACATTTTAATTGAAAATTAAAAAGACCTGCGGTAAAATACACTTGGTATTTTTTAAAATATTGAAAGGAGGAATAGAAAATACTATGCCAACTATAAATCAACTTGTAAGATACGGAAGAAAACAAATCAAGAAAAAATCAAAGTCTCCAGCGTTACAAAGTAATCCTCAAAAAAGAGGGGTTTGTGTAAGGGTTTCTACAATGACGCCTAAAAAGCCTAACTCCGCTTTGAGAAAAATAGCCAGGGTTAGACTTTCAAATGGAATAGAAGTTACAGCATATATTCCAGGTGAAGGACATAATCTTCAAGAACACTCAAATGTTATGATAAGAGGTGGAAGGGTAAAAGACTTACCAGGTGTAAGATATAAAATAATAAGAGGTACATTAGATACGGCTGGAGTTGAAGGAAGAAAACAAAGTAGAAGTAAATACGGAACAAAAAGACCTAAGAAGTAAGGAGGTAAGTAAATGAGAAGAAGAAGAGCGCCAAAAAGGCCAGTGACCCCTGATCCAATATATAATGATACATTGGTTTCAAAATTAGTAGTTAGAATTATGAAAGACGGTAAAAAAACTGTTGCACAATCAATAGTATACAGTGCATTTGATATAATAAAAGAAAAATTAGAAAAGGATCCTTTAGAGGTTTACCATCAAGCAGTAGAAAATGTAAGACCATTAATAGAAGTTAGACCAAGAAGGGTTGGTGGAGCTACATATCAAGTTCCATTTGAAGTTCCAGAAGATAGAGCTATTTCTTTAGCTTTAAGATGGATTGTTAAAGCTGCAAGAGATAAATCAGGAAGACCTATGAAAGAAAAATTAGCTCAAGAATTGATAGATGCATATAATGGAGTTGGTGCAGCAGTTAAAAAGAGAGATGACGTACATAAAATGGCTGAAGCTAATAAAGCTTTTGCTCATTACCGCTGGTAATTTTTGAGGAGGGATTGTTTTGAAAGAGCGGTTATATGCCTTAAATAAGACAAGAAATATAGGAATAATTGCACACATAGATGCAGGTAAAACGACAACAACTGAAAGGATTTTGTTCTATACAGGTAAAAAACACAAATTAGGTTCAGTTGATGATGGAACCGCTACAATGGACTGGATGGAACAAGAAAAAGAAAGAGGAATTACAATAACCTCAGCAGCAACAACATGTTTCTGGAAAGATCACAGGATTAACATCATCGATACACCCGGGCACGTGGATTTTACAGTTGAAGTTGAAAGAGCTTTAAGGGTATTAGATGGAGCTGTAGCAGTATTTGATGCTCAAGTTGGTGTTGAACCACAGTCAGAAACAGTTTGGAGACAAGCAGATAGATACCATGTTCCAAGAATAGCATATATGAATAAAATGGATAAACTCGGAGCGGATTTTTATAACGCAGTTCAAACAATGATTGATAAATTAGGGACAAATCCATTACCAATTCAAATTCCAATTGGTGCAGAAGCAGATTTTGAAGGAGTAGTAGATTTAGTAAAAATGAAAGCTATATATTGGATTAGTGAAGATGGTGCTAAATTTGAATATAGAGATATACCAGAAGATTTAGTTGAAAAAGCTGATCAATATAGAGAAGATTTAATTACAGCTATTTCAGAATATGATGAAGAAATAATGGAATTGTTTTTTGAAGGTGAAGAAATTCCAGAAGATAAAATAAAAGCAGCAATTAGGAAAGGAACAATTGAAGGAGCGTTTATTCCTGTAATATGCGGGACATCATTTAAAAATAAAGGTGTTCAACCAGTATTAGATGCTATTGTTGACTACTTACCTTCACCATTAGATTTACCTCCTGTAAAAGCGTATGATGAAAGAACAGGGGAATTCGTGAAGGAATTACATCCAGATGAAAATGGACCATTTGTAGCTTTAGCATTTAAGATTATGGTAGATCCTTTTGTAGGAAAACTAACATTTGCGAGAGTTTATTCAGGAAAATTGCAAAAAGGAAGTTATGTAAAAAATAGTACAAAGGGTAAAAAAGAAAGAGTATCCAGATTAATGTTTATGCATTCTGACCAAAGAGAAGAAGTAGATTATATTAGAGCTGGAGATATTGTAGCTATTATCGGCTTAAAAAATACAACAACAGGAGATACCCTAACAGAAGAAGGCGAAGATATTGTATTAGAAAAATTAGAATTCCCAGAACCAGTTATCTCATTATCAATTGAGCCAGAAACAAAAAATGACGAAGCAAAATTATCTAAAGCATTACAAGCATTAACAGAAGAAGATCCAAGTTTAAATGTAAAACTTGATCATGAAACTGGAGAAACAATTCTTTCAGGAATGGGAGAATTGCATCTAGAAATCATTGTTGATAGATTAAAAAGAGAATTTAAAGTTGGGGTAAGGGTTGGACAACCTCAAGTTGCTTATAGAGAAACAATAAAAGGAACAGCAGATGTAGAAACTAAATATATTAGACAATCAGGTGGTAGAGGTCAATACGGACATGTAAAGATTAAAGTTGAACCACTTGAAGATAATACAAAAGTATTAGAGTTTGTAGATAAAATAGTAGGAGGTATTATTCCAAAAGAATATATTCCTGCTGTTGAAAATGGTATTAAAGAAGCAATGCAATCAGGAATTCTTGCGGGATATCCTATGGTTGGTGTAAAAGTAACATTATATGATGGATCATACCATGAAGTGGATTCTTCTGAAATGGCGTTTAAAATTGCAGGTTCTATGGCATTAAAAGATGCAGCAAGAAAGGCAAACCCCGTATTGTTAGAACCTATAATGAAAGTTGATATTACAACGCCAGAAGAATATATGGGAGATATAATAGCTGATTTAAACTCCAGAAGAGGTAGAATAGAAGGGTTTGAAAATGTTGGAAATACAAATACAAGATTAATTCATTCATTAGTTCCATTATCAGAATTATTTGGATATGCAACAGTATTAAGATCACTATCTCAAGGAAGAGCGACACAATCAATTCAATTCTCCCATTATGAGGAAGTTCCAGCTTCAGTGGCAGAAAAAATAATAAACAATTAATAAATCATCACAAAAGATAGAGGAGGGAAAAAAATGGCAAAAGAAAAGTTCGTCAGAAGCAAACCACATATGAATATTGGTACTATCGGACATATTGACCACGGTAAAACAACATTAACAGCAGCTATTACAAAATCATTAGCAATGAAAGGATATGCAGATTTCACACCATTTGAACAAATCGATAAAGCTCCAGAAGAAAAAGCTAGAGGTATTACAATTAATATTGCACACGTTGAATATGAAACAGATAACAGACATTATGCGCATATCGACTGTCCAGGTCACGCAGACTACATCAAAAACATGATCACAGGTGCTGCACAAATGGATGGTGCTATCTTAGTTGTTGCAGCTACAGATGGTGTTATGCCTCAAACAAGAGAACACGTATTATTATCAAGACAAGTTAACGTTCCAGCAATAGTTGTATTTGTTAACAAGACAGATATGGTTGACGATGAAGAAATTATCGAATTAGTTGAAATGGAAGTAAGAGAATTATTAAATCAATACGAATTCCCAGGAGATGAAGTTCCAGTAATTAAAGGTTCTGCATTAAAAGCATTAGAAGCAGATTCACAAGATGATCCATGGGTAAAAAAGATTTATGAATTAATGGATGCAGTAGACAGCTATTTCCCAGAACCATCAAGACCAGTAGATCAACCATTCCTAATGCCAGTAGAAGATGTTTTCTCAATTACTGGTAGGGGTACAGTTGTTACAGGAAGAATTGAAAGAGGTGCAATTCACCCAGGAGATGAAGTAGAAATCGTTGGTATGACAGAAGAAATAAGAAAAACAGTTGTTACAGGTGTTGAAATGTTCAGAAAATTATTAGATGAAGGTATCGCAGGTGACAACGTTGGTTGTTTATTAAGAGGTATTGACAAAGATGAAGTATGGAGAGGTCAAGTGTTAGCAAAACCAGGATCAATTACACCACATAAAAAATTCAAAGCACAAATCTATGTATTAAAGAAAGAAGAAGGTGGAAGACATACACCATTCAAAAAAGGTTACAGACCACAATTCTATATCAGAACAGCTGACGTTACAGGTACATTGTTAGAATTCGAAGGCGGAGCAGAAATGGTAATGCCAGGTGACAACATTGTTACAACAGTAGAATTAATCTACCCTGTAGCATTAGAAAAGAACATGAGATTTGCTGTTCGTGAAGGTGGAAGAACAGTTGGTGCTGGAGTTGTTACAGAAATAGTAGAATAATAAAATCTTTTTGCAAAGTTTTTACTATAAAATATAAAATCGGGGAGCTTCCACGCTCCCTTTGCTAAATGCTTAAAGGAGGGTTTATATGGCAAAAAAATTGATCAAAATAAGATTAAAATCTTATGATCATAGATTGTTAGATGAATCTGCACAAAAAATAATAGATGCAGTAAAACAAAGTAATGCAAAGGTTTCAGGACCTATACCATTACCAACAGAAAAAACAATATATACAGTAATTAGATCACCACACAAATACAATTATTCAAGAGAACAATTTGAAAAGAGAGTACATAAAAGAGTTATTTATATTTATGACGCTACTCAAGAAACAGTTACACAATTATTGAAGATACAATTACCATCAGGTGTATCAGTAGATATGAAAGCTTAATTTTTGATCGGGCTCTGGAGGTGAATTAGCATGAAAGGTATTTTAGGAAGAAAAATTGGTATGACAAGAGTTTATAAAGATGGTAAAGCCATCCCGGTCACAGTTATAAAAGCTGGGCCATGTGTAGTCGTACAAAAGAAAACAGAAGAAAAAGACGGTTATACAGCTATTCAAGTTGGTTTTGAAGAAGTTAAAGAGTACAAAGTAAACAAACCAAAACTTGGAATTTTCAAAAAAGCTGGTGTAAAACCAATGCGATTTTTGAAAGAGTTTAAGGTTGAAGATGTTGATAACTTTGAAATAGGTCAGGTTATCGATGTAACAGTATTTGAAGAAGGAGAAAAAGTAGATGTAACAGGTTGGTCTAAAGGTAGAGGTTATACAGGTGTTATGAAAAGATGGAATTTTGGTGGTGGAAGAAAAACTCACGGTTCAAAATTTCATAGAGCATTAGGTTCAACAGGTAATCATACAGAACCTGCAAAAGTATTTAAAGGTAAAAAGATGTTTGGACAATATGGAAATGAAAAGGTTACAGTATTAAACTCAGAAGTCGTGAAAATAGATAAAGAAAACAACCTATTAGCAGTTAAAGGTGGAGTTCCAGGTGCGAGGGGTGGATTGTTAATAATTAGAGAGGCAATCAAAAAGTAAGCCCCGAAAATGATGAACGAGGAGGTAAGATGAAATGGCTCAATTAGACCTTTATTCAGTTAAAGGCGAAAAAATTGGAACAATAGAAGCTAAAGATTCTATTTTTTCAATTGAACCTAATATGGACGTATTATACAGATATGTCGACATGCAGTTAGCTAATAAAAGAAGAGGAACAGCTTCAACAAAAACAAGAGCTGAAGTAAGAGGTGGCGGAAGAAAACCTTGGGCTCAAAAGCATACAGGTAGAGCGAGAGCAGGCTCAACAAGATCGCCATTATGGAGACATGGTGGAGTTACATTTGGGCCAAAACCAAGGGATTGGTCAAAGAAGTTAACGAAGAAAATGAAGAGATTAGCATTAAAATCAGCTTTAAGTGTTAGGGTAAAAGAGGAAAATTTAATTGTTGTTGATGATTTGACTTTTGAAAAACCAAGAACAAAAGCAATGAAAGAAGTGTTAAAAAATTTTGGATTCGAAAATACAAAAACATTAATAGTATTACCATGGAAAAAAGAAGAATACATTAATGTAAAATTATCAGCAAGAAATATTCCAGGATTAAAAGTAATAATTGCTGATAATCCAAATCAAGGAAAAGATGGAAAGAAAACAAATGTTGATGGATTAAATGTATTTGATATTATAAATAATGAAAAAGTAATACTTACAAAAGATACAGTAGCTAAGATTGAGGAGGTGCTCGGCTAATGAGTAAAAAAGAATTTAATTATGACATAATAATAAAGCCGATCCTCACAGAAAAAACATATATGTTAATGAGTGAAAATAAATATACTTTTGAAGTAGCCAAAGATGCAACAAAACCAGAAATAAAAAAAGCTGTTGAGGATATATTTAATGTTAAAGTGGAAAAGGTTAATGTAATGAATGTTAAACCAAAACCAAAAAGGTTGGGAAGATTTGAAGGTAAAACAAGATCATGGAAAAAAGCAATAGTAAAATTAGCTGAAGGATATGTCATAAAAGAGCTTCAAGGTAATTTATAAGGAGAGGTGAGTAAGAATGGGTCTCAAGAAATTTAAACCAACAACTCCTTCAAGGAGATTTATGATAATCACTGATTTTTCAGAAATTACAAAGTCCGCCCCAGAAAAATCTTTAATACAACCTCTCAAAAAATCAGGTGGTAGAAACTCATATGGTAGAGTTACTATGAGGCATAGAGGTGGTGGACATAAAAGAAGATACAGAGTTATTGATTTCAAAAGAGAAAAGTTTGGGATTCCTGCAAAAGTAGTAGCTATTGAATATGATCCAAATAGAAGCGCAAGAATAGCATTATTGGTTTACGCAGATGGTGAAAAGAGATATATTTTAGCTCCAAAAGGAGTAAAAGTAGGAGAAGAATTAATATCAGGACCAAATGCTGAAATAAAACCAGGAAATGCGCTACCTTTAGAAAATATTCCTGTGGGTACAATAGTGCATAACATAGAATTTGAGCCAAAAAAAGGTGCTAAAATTGCAAGATCAGCAGGAACTTATGCTCAATTAATGGCTAAAGAAGGAAATTATGCATTATTGAGAATGCCATCAAGTGAATTAAGAAAAGTTCATATTAAATGTATGGCTACAATTGGAATGGTTGGAAATGAAGATCATATAAATGAAGTTTTTGGTAAAGCAGGTAGAACAAGATGGTTAGGTAAAAAACCACACGTCAGAGGTATGGCGATGAATCCTGTAGATCATCCAATGGGTGGTGGTGAAGGTGCAAGTAAAGGACATATTCCACGAAGTCCTTGGGGAACACCAGCAAAAGGATACAAAACAAGACGCGGTAAGAGAAAATCAGACAAATTTATTGTAAGAAGAAGAAAAAAGTAACCTAGGGGGTGCTGTTAGTGAGTAGATCATTGAAAAAAGGGCCTTATGTACACCCAAGTCTGTTGAAAAAGATCAGAGAGTTAAATGAAAAAGGTGAAAAAAAGGTAATAAAAACATGGAGCAGAGCTTCAATGATTTTACCTGAAATGATTGGACATACAATTGCGGTACATAATGGTATGAAACATATACCTGTTTATATAACAGAGCATATGATTGGACATAGATTAGGTGAATTTGCACCAACAAGAAGATTTGGTGGTCATGCTGATAAAAAGGCTAAAAAAGGCAAGGTGAAATGAGGAGGGACGTAACCATGGCTGTATCAAGGGTTCAAGATGGTAGAAAATTGAAAAGATCAGTTTTTCATAGATTAAGAAAAGAAGCAGAAGCAGCACAGCCAAAAATTGAAGCAAAAGCTACAGCAAAATATCTAAGAATTTCTCCTAAAAAAGCAAGATCAGTTGTAAATGCAATTAGAGGAAAAAATGTTGATGAAGCATTACAAATATTAACTTTTAGTCCTAAAAAAGCTGCAAGATTGACATACAAAATCTTAGTATCTGCTATAGCAAATGCTGAAAATAATTTTGGTTTAAATGCTGACAATTTATATGTTGCAGAAGTATATGTTAATGATGGGCCAAGAATGAAAAGATTATGGCCAAGAGGAAGAGGAAGAGCCGACATATTACAAAAAAGGTTGGCACATATTACTGTTGTAGTTAGAGACAGAGAAAAAGAAAAAGAGTTAAAATCTCAGAAGTGAGGTGGAATATCCGTGGGTCAAAAAGTACATCCATATGGATTTAGGTTAGGAATTTCAAAACCATGGAAAGCTAATTGGTTTAGTGAAGATAATTATGCAGAATTTTTAAAAGAAGATTTAAAAATTAGAGATTATATAAAGAATAAATATTATGAAGCAGGAGTTGGCGATGTATTAATAGAAAGACCATCTTCAACTCAAATAAATATAACAATAAAAGCAGTAAGAGTTGGAATTATAATTGGTAGAAAAGGTGTAGAAATTCAATCTTTGAAAAAAGAAATTGAAAAAATGGTTAACGATAGAAATGTAAGAATCAATATAGATGAAATTAGAAACCCTCAGGTAGATGCATTGTTAATTGCTGAAAATATTTCAGCACAGATATTAAAAAGAGCTTCTTATAAAAGAGCTATGAAAAGAGCTATATCAGCAGCTTTGAAAAAAGGTGCAAAGGGTATCAAAATTATGGTATCTGGAAGACTTAATGGAGCTGAAATTGCCAGAACTGAATGGTATATGGAAGGAAGATTACCTTTACAAACCTTAAGATCAGATATTGATTATGGAACAGCTGAAGCACAAACATTATCTGGAACAATTGGAATAAAAGTTTGGGTTTATAAAGGCGACACTCAGTTATGAACTAAAGGAGGGCGTGATGTAAATGTTAATGCCAAAAAGATATAAATATAGAAAGATTCAAAGAGGAAAAATGAAAGGTAACGCCAAAGGTGGAACATTAGTAGATTTTGGTGAATGGGGATTAAAAGCGTTAGAGCCAGCTTTAATCACTTCCCAACAAATAGAAGCATGTAGATTAGCAATGGTTAGAACATTAAAAAGAAATGGTAAAATTTGGATAAAAATATTCCCTGACAAACCAATAACTTCAAAAGGAATCGGAACAAGAATGGGTAAAGGTAAAGGTGATGTAGAAGGTTGGACAGCAGTAGTAAAACCAGGAAAAATTTTATTTGAAATTGCTGGAACTTCCGAAGAATTAGCAAAAGAAGCATTAGAATATGCAGCAACTAAATTACCTATCAAGACAAAAATAGTACCCAGGTACCACATAAGGGGGGAAGCAAAATGAAAAAACAAGTAGCAGAATTAATCAATTTAACAGATGATGAATTAAAAGCTAAATTAGAAGAGTCAAAAAAGAAATTATTCGAAATGAGATTTCAACATGAATTAGGCCAGATAAAAAACACTGCTTCCATAAAAATGGTAAGAAGAGACATAGCTAGAATAAAAACAATTCTCAGACAAAGGGAATTGGGTATAAGGAGGTAATGAGTAATGCCTAAAAAAACGTTAATAGGCGAAGTCGTAAGTGACAAAATGGATAAAACTGTTACTGTAAAAGTTGAAAGAAAAATAAAACATCCTATATATAAAAAATTCGTTAAAAAATCAAAGAAATTCCATGCTCACGATGAAAATAATGAATGTGGTGTAGGTGATATAGTAGAAATTGAAGAAACAAGACCATATTCAAAAACAAAAACATGGAAAGTTATCAGAATTGTTGAGAAAAATATTTTCGCAGAAAAAAATAATGAAACACCCGAAACAGTGGAACAAGTTGGGGGTGACGAATAATGATTCAAACCGAAAGTTACTTAAGAGCTGCAGATAATTCAGGTGCAAAAGTGTTAAGAGTAATCAGAGTTTTAGGTGGATTTCATAAATCAGTAGGGACAGTTGGTGATGTAGTTGTATGTTCAGTAAGAGAAGCAATTCCACATACTGATATTAAAAAAGGACAGGTTGTGAAAGCTGTAATCGTTAGAACAAAAAAAGAAATAAAAAGAAAAGATGGTTCTCATATAAGATTTGATGAAAATGCAGCTGTTTTAATAGATAAAAATAATATGCCTGTTGGTACACGTGTATTTGGGCCAATTGCTAGAGAAGTAAGAGAAGCCGGTTACACAAAAATAGCATCTCTTGCACAAGAAGTATGGTGAGGTGAGAGTATGAAAGTAAAAAAAGGTGACTTAGTAAGGGTAATATCCGGAAAAGACAAAGGTAAAGAAGGAAAAATCTTAAGAGTGATACCAAAATTAAATAAAGTTATCGTAGAAAATATAAACTTAGTTAAGAAACATCAAAGACCAACTCAACAATTAAGAGAAGGCGGAATTATTGAACAACCTTCACCAATACATGCAAGCAAAGTAATGGTTATTTGTCCAAGTTGTGGCAAACCTACAAGAGTTGGGTACAAATTCTTAGAAGAAGGTAAAAAAGTAAGAATTTGTAGAAAATGTAATGAAATCATAGATAAGGTTTAATGAGGGAGGAATAGATTATGAGATATGAATACATTCCGTTAAAAAGCGAGTATGAAAAAGAAGTAGTTCCAGCCCTCATGAAAGAATTTGGCTACAAAAACATTCATGAAGTTCCAAAAATTGTAAAAATAGTAGTTAATATGGGAATTAGCGAGGGCTCAAGGAATGCAGATGTTGTTGAGAAACATGCACAAGAATTATCTTTAATTACAGGACAAAAAGCTGTAGTTACAAGAGCAAAAAAAAGTGTTGCTAATTTTAAATTAAGAGAAGGAATGCCTATTGGTGCAAAAGTAACATTAAGAAATGTGAAAATGTACAATTTTTTATTTAAATTAATAAACATAATCTTCCCAAAATTAAGAGACTTTAGAGGTATGAATCCAAACAGTTTTGATGGAAGAGGAAATTATACATTTGGGTTAACTGAACAATTAGTTTTCCCAGAATTAAAACCTGATCAAGTAAAGAGAGTACAAGGTATGGATATTACTATTGTTACTACTGCAAAAACAGATGAGGAAGCAAGAAAACTCCTTCAATTAATGGGCTTCCCTTTCAAGAGAGATTAAGGAGGAGGTAAATAATGGCAAAAAAATCAATGGTTGCTAGGTGGAAAAAACCAAAGAAATATAAAACAAGAGAATATTCAAGATGTATAGTTTGTGGAAGACCTAGAGCTGTATATAGAGAATTTGGATTATGTAGAGTATGTTTTAGGAAATTAGCCTTGGAAGGAAAATTACCAGGCGTTAAAAAGGCAAGTTGGTAAGGAGGAAATCTTAATGTGGAGTGATCCCGTAGCAGATATGCTTACAAGAATAAGAAATGCGAATCTTGTTATGAAAGAAAGTGTAGAAATTCCAGCATCTAATCTTAAAAGAAATATAGCTGAAATATTAAAAAGAGAAGGATATATTTCTGACTATAAATTTATTGAAGATGGCAAACAAGGAATTTTAAAAATTCAATTAAAATATAAAGGTGACAGAAAAAACAAACAAAAAGTAATTCATAGTATAATAAGAGTTTCAAAACCTGGTAGAAGAGTTTATGTTTCAAAAGATAAAATTCCAACAGTAAAAGGTGGAATGGGTATCTCAATAATTTCAACTTCAAAAGGTATTCTTACCGACAAAGAAGCAAGAGAACTTGGTGTCGGTGGAGAATTAATTTGTTACGTTTGGTAGGAGGTGCTGAATAAATGTCACGTATATCAAAAAATCCAATAGATATACCAAATGGAGTAGAAGTGACAATTAACGATAATTTAATAAAAGTTAAAGGTCCTAAAGGAGAATTATCTCAAGACTATTTGCCATATGTAAAATTTAGAATTGAAGATAATAAAATATATGTAGATGGAAATGAAAATAGTATGAAAAGAAAAAGCGATGCAAAAAGAATTAATATGTTTCAAGGTACATATGCATCATTGGTAAAAAATATGATTAAAGGTGTTACAGAAGGTTTTAAAAAAGAATTAGAAATATTAGGTATTGGTTATAGGGCTGCAATGCAAGGTTCTAAATTAGTATTACAACTTGGATATTCTCATCCAATTGAATACATTCCACCAGAAGGAATTACAATTGAAGTGCCAGCACCAAATAAAGTTATTGTAAAAGGTATTGATAAATACTTAGTTGGTGAAGTTGCAGCTAGAATTAAAAGATTCAGAAAACCAAATGTATACTCAGGAAAAGGTATAAAATATGTTGGTGAGGTAATTATCAGAAAACAAGGTAAGAAAGTTTAAGGGAGGCTGACCAGATGATTAAACCCATCCAAAAGAAAAAATTAAGAAGAAAAAGACATTTAAGGGTTAGAAGAAAAGTTTTTGGAACTCCTGAAAGACCAAGAATGGCAGTTTTCAAGAGCAATAAACATATATATGTTCAAATTATAGAAGATACAAAAGGTCATACATTAGCAGCTGCTTCTACCGTAGATAAAGAATTAAATTTAGAAAAAACATGGAATATTGAAGCTGCTAAAGAAGTGGGTAAATTAATTGCAAAAAGAGCATTAGAAAAGGGTATATCAAAAGTATCATTTGATAGAGGCGGCTTCAAATATCATGGAAAAGTTAAAGCTTTAGCTGATGCTGCACGTGAAGCAGGTCTTGAATTTTAAGGAGGTGTAGTCAGAAAATGGCCTTAGATAAAAAATTGATAGCTTCAGCAGCTGCTGAAGAATTTGAAGAAAGAATAATTGAAATTAGAAGAGTAACTAAGGTTACAACAGGTGGAAAAAATATTTCTTTCAGAGTTGTAGCAGTTGTAGGAAATAGAAATGGAAAAGTAGGAGTAGGAAGCGGAAATGCAAGAGAAGTTCCACAAGCAATAAGAAAGGCTATACAAAATGCTAAGAAAAATGTAATAGAAGTTCCTGTAAAAAATGGAACTATTCCTCATGAAGTTCTTGGAAGACAAGATGCTTCAAAAGTTCTTTTAAAACCAGCCGGTCCAGGTACTGGTATTATAGCTTCTGCATCAGTTCGTGCTGTTGTTGAACTTGCAGGTGTTCATAATATCCTTTCAAAAGCTTTAGGATCAACAACTGCTATTAACTTAGCGAAAGCTACTTTGAATGGATTAAAAGAATTAAAATCACCAAAAGAATATGCAGAACTCAGAGACTTGAGTGTTACAAAGGTATTCCAAGGTGCCCATAAGGAGGGATAAGAAATGGCTAAATTAAAGATAAAACTTGTAAGAGGAAGAGCGGGAAAAAATTATAGACAACTCGCCACCTTAGATGCCTTAGGGTTAAGAAAAACAAATCAAGAAGTAATTAAAGAAGATAGGCCAGAAATAAGAGGTATGATTACAAAGGTACAACATCTTGTGAAAGTCGAAGAAATTGAAGAA
The DNA here is from genome assembly GCF_900129175.1 of Marinitoga hydrogenitolerans DSM 16785. NCBI lineage: Bacteria > Thermotogati > Thermotogota > Thermotogae > Petrotogales > Petrotogaceae > Marinitoga > Marinitoga hydrogenitolerans. The sequence continues at coordinate 11,064 of NZ_FQUI01000013.1, read as the reverse complement.
TGAGGGGGTAGCAAATATGTCTCTTAAAATATCAGACTTAAAACCCGCCGAAGGATCAAGAAAAGTAGCAAAAAGAACCGGAAGAGGTTGGAGCTCAGGGTTAGGAAAAACTGGTGGTAAAGGTCATAAAGGTCAAAAATCAAGAGGAAAAGGAAAAGTAAGGCCAAGTTTTGAAGGTGGTCAAACACCATTATTCAGAAGAATTCCAAAATATGGATTTACAAATGCACCATTTAAAAAAGATTATGCAGAAGTAAACATTTTTGTTTTAGAGAACAAATTTGAAGCCAATGAAGAAATAACACCAGAAAAATTATTAGAAAAAAAGATTATTAAAAAAATAAAAGATGGAGTAAAAGTATTAGGAAAAGGTGAATTAACAAAACCATTAAAAGTAAAAGCACATGCATTTAGTAAAAAAGCACAAGAAAAAATCGAATCAGCCGGCGGAAGTGTCGAGGTGATACAATAATGAAAGAAGCTTTTAAAAATATGTGGAAGATCCCGGAACTCCGGGATCGTATTATATTTACATTATTAGCTTTGATAGCATTTAGAGTAGGTATATATATTCCTATTCCTGGAATAGATTTAGCAAGATGGGAAGGTTTTATAGCAGGTTTAGGTGGAGCATCGCAAGGATTAATAAGTTTCTTTGATGTATTTACAGGAGGTTCTTTAAAACAATTTTCTATATTTGTATTAAGTGTTACCCCATATATTAATGCATCAATTATTTTACAATTATTATCTTCAGTAATACCAAGCTTGAAAGAAATGTTGAGAGAAGGGGAAGAGGGAAGAAAAAGATTCGGGAGATTGACAAGACAGGTAACTTTAGGATTGGCATTACTTCAAGGATTTTTCTTATCATTAGGAGTAGCAAATTATAGATCTCCTAACTTAAATTATTTTGTTTTCGTATTAATTTCAACAACCTCAATCGTAGCAGGTACAATGTTCTTATTATGGTTAGGTGAAATGATTACAGAAAAAGGTATAGGTAATGGAATATCTGTTTTAATTTTTGCCGGTATAGTATCAAGATTCCCACAATATGTTGCTAGTGGTTTTGTAGGCAGATTAAGTGTTTTTGAATGGATAGTATTAATAATTGTAGCAATAGGAGTTGTAGTTGGTACAGTTTTCTTACAAACATCAGAAAGAAGAATAAATGTTCAATATGCAAAAAGAGTAGTTGGAAACAAAATTTATGGCGGATCTTCCACATATATACCAATAAAGGTTAATGGTGGAGGTGTATTACCTATTATTTTTGCTTCAGCCATTATGACATTACCATCTATGTTAGCAACTGCAACAGGTGCAGAATGGGTTAGTAGATGGTTTGGTTATGGAACACCAATTTATTTAATAATATATTCATTGTTAATTTTCTTCTTTGCTTACTTTTATAATTCTGTAGTAATAGATCCAAATGATATCTCTGAAAATATAAAAAAATACGGTGGATTTATACCTGGAATAAGACCAGGAAAACCAACGTCAGACTATATTACAAAGACAATGATGAGAGTTACATTTATAGGAGCTATATTCTTGGTAATAATTTCCTTATTGCCATATATAATTAGAAGTGCATCAGGTGTTAATATTTGGATTGGAGGAACATCAGCACTTATTGCAGTAGGTGTTTCTTTAGATATAATGCAACAAATAGAAGCACATATGATAACAAGACAATACGAAGGTTTTATGAAAAAAGGAAAACTCCGCGGGAGGAGATAATTATGAAAAAACTTAATTTGCTATTTTTTGGACCTCCTGGTGCAGGTAAAGGAACAATAGCAAAAGAGGTTTCAAAAAAATATAATATTCCGCATATTTCTACGGGAGATATGTTAAGAGAAGCAGTAGCTTCAGAAAGTGAATTAGGAAAACAGGTGAAGTCCATACTTGATAGTGGGCAACTTGTATCAGATGAAATTATGTTAGAAGTAATAAAAAGTAGATTAAATAAAAATGATGTCGATAAAGGATTTATTTTGGATGGATTTCCAAGAACTTTACCACAAGCTGAAGCATTAGAAACTTTATTAAAGGATATAAAAAATCCTATAACTGGGATAATATATTTAGAGGTTGATGAAGAAACAGTTGTAAAAAGAATCACATCAAGAAGAATTTGTCCAAAGTGTGGTAAAATTTATAATATAATAACATTGAAACCAAAAATAGATAATACATGTGATATTTGTGGCGTCGAATTAATTCAACGTGATGATGATAAAGAAGAAGTCGTAAGGGATAGATATAAGGTTTATATGGAAAAAACGTATCCTGTAATAGAATTTTATAAAAAATATAATCAATTCTTTACAGTAGATGGTAGTGGTACGGTTGAAATAGTTACAAAAGAAGTGTTTAATATATTGGAAGGGATATTATGATTTTAGTAAAGACACAATCCGAAGTTGATAAGATGAGGCGAGCTGGAAAGCAGCTCGCTATCCTCTTTGAAAAAATAAAAGAATTAGTTGTGAAGGATTCTAGCGCATATGAAGTAGAAAAATTTGTAAATAGTTATATGAAAGAAAGAGGATTTGTTCCAACATTCAAGGGTTATGGAGGATTTCCATACGCCACATGTATATCTGTAAATGAGGAAATAGTTCACGGATTTCCTTTAAAAGAAAAAGAGTTTAAAGATGGAGATATAGTTTCTATTGATATTGGATTAACCTTAGATGGCTATATAGCTGATGCAGCGAGAACATTTATAATTGGAGAAGTTAATGAAGAAGTGAAAAAATTGGTTGAAGTTACTGAAAAGTCATTTTGGATAGGAATTGAACAAGCAATACCAGGGAATAAAATAGGAGATATAAGTAATGCTATTCAAACATATGTTGAATCATTTGGTTTTTCCATTATAAAAGAATATGTTGGGCATGGTGTTGGTAGAAAATTACATGAAGATCCTCAGATACCCAATTATGGGGAAAAAGGGAAAGGATCTTTAATAAGAGAAAGAATGACTTTTGCAGTTGAACCTATGGTTTCTATGGGAGATTGGAAAGTTAAAGTTTTAGAAGATGGCTGGACTGCCATTACTGCTGATAAATCGTTATCAGCACATTATGAAAACACTTTTGTAGTAACCAAAGATGGTCCGGAAGTATTAACAATATTAGATTAGCCCGAGAGGTGATGTTCGTGGCAAAGAAAGATGATGTTATTGTAATGGAAGGTCATATAGTAGAATCATTACCAAATGCAACATTTAGAGTAGAGTTGGATAATGGACATATGATTTTAGCTCATATTTCAGGTAAAATGAGAAAGAATTTTATTAGATTAGTACCTGGGGACAGAGTAATAGTTGAAGTCTCAATTTATGATTTAAATAGAGGTAGAATAATAAGAAGAGAAAGAATTAAGAGAAATCCAAGCAGCGAGGAGGAATGAGCAAATGAAAGTTAGAGCCTCAGTAAAAAAGAGATGTGAACATTGTAGAGTAATAAGAAGAAAAGGTAGAGTATGGGTAGTTTGTTCTAAAAATCCTAAGCATAACCAAAGACAAGGATAATTTTTAAAGGAGGGAAATTTGAATGCCACGTATTTTGGGTGTTGAAGTACCAAACAACAAGAAACTATTCATTGCTCTCACATATATTTATGGCATTGGAAAGCATAGAGCAATGGAAATTTTAGAATCAACAGGTATAGACCCTGACAAAAGGGCAAAGGAGTTAACTGATGATGAAATAAGTAAAATAACTCATTACATCAATGAACATTATCTTGTTGAAGGTGAATTAAGACAAGAAGTACAAAAAAGTATTGCAAGATTAATAGAAATTGGTTCATACAGAGGGTATAGACATAAGAATGGGTTACCAGTTAGAGGTCAAAAAACACATTCTAATGCAAGAACCAGAAAAGGTCCAAGACCTTCAAAAATCGGTAAGAAAAAGTAATAAGGAGGTTTAGCTATGGCTAGGAGAACAAGTCAAAAGAAAAAGAAAATTTCACTTGAAAAAGCAGTTGTACATATTCAATCTACATTTAATAATACAATTATTACATTGTCAGATCCATCAGGAAATGCATTATTTTGGGCAAGTGGAGGAACAGCTGGTTTTTCAGGAACAAAAAAAGGTACACCTTATGCTTCACAATTAGCAGCAGATAAAGTTGCAAAAGAAGCTTTAAAATACGGTGTAAAAAGATTAGATGTTTATGTGAAAGGACCAGGTGCTGGTAGAGAATCAGCAATTAGAACATTACAAGCTGCAGGTTTGGTAATTGAAAATATCAAGGATAAAACTCCAATACCTCATAATGGTTGTAGACCAAAGAAAAGAAAAGGAATGTAAGGCCTAAGAGGAGGGAATGTAATGGCAAGATATATAGGATCTCTTTGTAAACTTTGTAGAAGAGAAGGATTCAAATTATATTTAAAAGGTGAAAGATGTTATACAGATAAATGTGCTCTTGCAAGAAGACCATATGCACCAGGGCAACATGGTAAACAAACAAAAAAACCAACACAATATGGATTACAATTAAGGGCAAAACAAGCTTTAAAAAGAATTTATGGTGTATTAGAAAGACAATTTAGAAGATATTTTGAAGAAGCATCAAGAAAAGAAGGCAATACAGGAGAAAATTTAATGAGAATTTTAGAAACAAGATTAGATAATGTTGTATATCAAATGGGATATGCTGTAAATAGAAGAACAGCAAGACAATTAGTAAGACATGGACATTTCTTAGTAAATGGTAAAAAAGTAGATATACCATCATACAGAGTTAGACCAGGAGATGTTATTGAAATAAAAGAAAAGAGCAGATCAATATTACCTATTAAACAAGGTATAGAATTAGCACAAAAATCCAATAGAAAATTAAATTGGATAGAAGTGGATTATAATGCATTTAAAGGAACATTCTTAAGATTACCAACATTAGACGAAATGGAAGTACCTGTAGATTTACAAGCTATTATCGAGCTTTACTCAAAATAATTTTAATGGCTACATTGATTATCGCAAAAACGCGCCTAACAAAAAGAAAGGGGGTGCACTCCAATTTAGAAAAGCTAAATTGGGGGTAATGAATGGAATTTGTAAAACCAGAAAAGATGATATTGGAAACCTTAGAAGAATCCGAAGATTTGGAATACAAATATGGAAGGTTTGTCTTGTCGCCTTTGGAAAGAGGATATGCAGTTACAATAGGTAACGCATTAAGAAGAGTATTATTATCCTCAATACCAGGATTAGCTATTACGAGTATTAGGATTCCTGGTAAATTACATGAATTTGATGTAATTGAAGGCGTTCAAGAGGATATTTTAGAAATAACAGTTAATTTGAAAAAAGTAGAATTAAAAGTATTAGACTTTGATAATATTGGTAATTTAAAAGAACCAATTATATTAAGAATAGATAAAATAGGTCCGACTGAAATTAAAGCAGGAGATATAATAACTCCAGCAGGGATTGAAGTTGCTAATCCTGATTTAAAAATAGCAACAATGAATGGTAATAAGAGATTTGAAATGGAACTATATGCTACAATTGGAAAAGGTTTTGTTTCAACTTCTGAAATGGATTTATCAAAAGATATAGAATATATCTATATTGATGGAGTATATAGCCCTGTAATAAGAGTAAATTATTTAACAGAAAATGTTCGTGTTGGGAAAAGAACAGACTATGATAAATTAATATTAGAAGTATGGACGAAAAAATCAATTGATCCAAAAGAAGCTTTAATAAAAGCAACAAAGATTTTAATTGAACATTTTAATATTATTTATGCATCCTGGAAAGAAGAAATAGTTGAATCAGAAGAAACATCAGAAACTGTAGAAACGGGAGAATTAATTGCAGGTTTCGAAGAAGACTTTTCTTCAGTGACAGTAGAAGAAGAGTTTAAAAATATTAATATTGAAATATTAGAAACAAAAATTGACGAATTAGATTTAAGTAAAAGGGCTAAAAATTGTTTAAAAAGAGAAAAAATTCATACAGTTAGAGATATTCTAAAAAAGGATCCTGATGAGTTAATGAAAATTAAGAATTTCGGTAAAAAATCATTGGATGAAATTCGAAAAGAATTACAAGAAAAATTCCAATTGGATTATGATGAGATCCAGAAGGGAGGAGCCTAAGTACTATGAGACATAGAGTGAAAATAAATAAATTAAGCAGATATGCTTCACATAGGAAAGCATTATTAAAAAACTTAGCTAGAGAAGTTTTTGAACATGGTAGCATTATAACAACAACAGCAAAAGCAAAAGCGGTTAGACCATTAGTTGAAAAAATATTAACAAAAGCAAAAGAAGCAAAAACAACAGATAATAAAGATAGAAGTGTTGCATTAAGAAGACAAATAAACAGATATTTCAATGATAGAAGATTTACTAATAAAGTTGTAGATGAAATTGCACCAGCTTTTGAAAATAGAAATAGTGGATATACAAGAATATTAAAAATAGGTTTCAGAAGAGGAGATGCTGCAGAATTATCCTTATTACAATTAGTTGAAAATATTGAGAAAAAAGAAGAAAAAACAGAAGAAAAAACAGAAAAATAATATAGAATAATAAAACCCTGGCATTGTGCCGGGGTTTTATTGTTTTAATAAAAAATGTGATATAATATAAACATCTAATCCTTCAAGATTTCTCCAATATAAACTTCAAAAATCTTAAGTAATAAAAAGAGGTGTAAAAATGAATGAAAATAATAAAGATGTAAAAAAAGATGAAATAATCCCTGTTGAGATTGATATGGGAAAATTAAACCAAATGTCAAGAAGGCAACTATATAATTTAGCAAGAAAATATGGTATAGAAAATTATTCAGTCTTAACAGATCACGAATTGAAATTCAAAATATTGAGTAAACAAACCGAATCATTTGGATATTTTTTTCATGAAGGAGTTCTTGAAATACTTCCTGATGGGTATGGATTTTTAAGAAATACTCATAATTCATTATTAAATGGAAATGATGATGTATATGTTTCACAATCTCAAATTAGGCGGTTTAACCTTTCAACAGGAGATGTAGTAGCTGGTCAAGTGAGACCACCAAAGGAAGGAGAGAAATTTTTTGCTTTATTGAGAGTAGAAGCGGTCAATTCCCAGGCTCCTGAACATGCAAGAGATAGAATATCCTTCGAAAATCTTACACCGGTTTATCCTAATGAAAGGCTTCAACTTGAATATGAAAATTCACCAATTAGTTCAAGAATAATAGATATTTTCTCCCCAATAGGAAAGGGGCAAAGAGGATTAGTAGTCGCTCCTCCAAAAGCTGGAAAAACAACCTTGTTAAAGGATATAGCGAATTCTATAGCCAAAAATAATCCAGAAACAAAAAGAATAGTATTATTAATTGATGAAAGACCGGAAGAGGTTACAGATATAAGAGAAACAGTAGATGCAGAAGTAATTGCGGCTCCATTTGATATGGATCCTAAAAATCAAATAAAAGTTGCAGAAATGACATTAAATATGGCAAAAAGATTGGTTGAATTTGGCCATGATGTAGTTATATTGATGGATTCGTTAACAAGATTAGCTCGTGCATATAATTTATATGTTCCTCCAAGTGGTAAACTATTAAGTGGAGGAGTGGATCCTTCAGCATTAACCTTCCCAAAAAAGTTCTTTGGTGCAGCAAGAAGGATTAGAGAAGGAGGAAGTTTAACCATATTAGCAACAGCTCTTGTTGAAACAGGTTCTAAAATGGATGAAGTTATTTTCGAAGAATTTAAAGGAACTGGAAATATGGAATTAATTTTATCAAGAGAATTAGCTAATAAAAGAATTTTCCCATCAATAGATGTGAAACTTTCAGGTACTCGAAAAGAAGAATTGCTATTTACAAAAGAAGAATTAAGATATTCTTGGATTTTAAGGAATTGGCTTAATGACTTATCAAAAGAAGAAGCATTAATGGAAATATTTAGACTTATGAGAAAATATGAAAATAATAAAAAACTGTTTAAAGAAATAGAAAAACAAAAGTTCATGAATTAATTTTTAGAGGTGGGGGAATAATGTTTTTAAAAAGATTTAAAAAAACAGAAAATCCTAAAAAAACATTTGTCATAATACATGGATTAGGAGAACATTCTGGAAGATATAGATTTTTAATTGATAAGTTATTAAATTTAAATTATCAAATAATAACATTTGATTTACCAGGACATGGTTTTGGAAAAGGAAAAAAGGGATATATAGAAGATTTTTATAAAATTTATGATTATATAGAAGAAATAACTCCTGAAAAATTCATATTGTACGGGCATAGTATGGGTGGATTAATAGTTTTAAGATATACAGAGTATGCACAAAAAAAACCGGAAAAATTAATATTATCATCACCAGCTGTTGGGAAGTTATATACATCATTTCAAAAGATATTGTTAAATACCCTGGGAATATTTGGAAAAATAACAATAAAAAATGGAATAGATCCAAAAGATTTATGTCATGATGATAAAGCTATAAAAGAGTATTTAGATGATCCACTAGTTCATAATAAAATAGCGTTTAGAACAGCTAAACAGCTTTTTTTTGAAGCAGAAAAAGCTTTGGAAGAAGCTGAAAAAATAAATATTCCAGTATTGCTTCAATTTGGAGGAATGGATAAAGTAATAAATATAGATAATTGTGAAGAATTATCTGAAAAATTAAATACAGTAATTGTACAAAAACATAAATATGCAAAACATGAAGTTCACAATGAACCTAAATATAAAGATAAATACCTTTTAAATATTTTAGATTTTATAGAAAGTTAAATTTTATATTTATTATTTCAGGGAGGGGTATATATGAAAATCAATTCGAAAATTTTAACATTGGTTTTATTTTTACTGATTCTTTCACTTACAATATTCTTCTTTATAAGTTTAACACAATCACAAAAGTCACTTCAAGAAAGTTTTGTAAGTAAACTAATTGTGGCAAGAGACTCGAAAAAAGCATTTTTGGAAAAAACATTATTAGAGGTTGAAAACGATTTAATATATTTTACTGAAATGCCTGTAATAATAGAAACTTTGAATGGATTTTATGGCGAAGAAGAATTTTCAAAGAGTCTAAATGGATTTGATAAATATATAAAAGATTTACAAATTGTATATTATGAAAATAATCCATATAATAATAAAGAAAAACTAGATAATTTCTTTTATGACGATAATTTCGATCAAAATAAGATTTCACCTGATATTTTAGATGAAATATATCAATATAATTCCATACATGAAAAAATAAATCCATTATTAAGAAAATTAATTTATACAAAAAATGTGTATTATAATATTTTTTATATTACTCCTGATGGATATATATTATATTCGACTAAAAAGAATAAAGAATTTGGAACAAATATAGAAACAGGAGAATATAAAAATACTAGTCTAGGGGATTTATATAAATTATTAAAAAATAGTAATGATAATAATGTACATTTTTCAGATATCAAAAATTATAAAGCTAGTGATGAAGAACACGGCTTTTTTGCCGGAAAAAAAGTAATGTATGATGATGAAAACATAGGTTACTTAATATTTCAAATATTAAATGAAAGTTTTGAATATATTCTCCAAGACAAAAGAGGGATGGGAGAAACAGGGATAACATATATAGTAGGAAAAGACAAAATAATGAGAAGTAATCTAAAAGGGGAAGAAACGATATTAAAACAAAAAGTAGAAACGAAATATGTAGAAAAGGCATTAAAAGGAGAAGAAGGATGGGAAATAGGAAAGAATTACAAAGGAGAAGAAGTATTAGCAGCATACGCACCATTTAAATATAAAGAAATAGAATGGGCATTCATATCAGAAATATCGACAAAAGAAGCATTCAAAGCATCAGAAAAGATAAAAACGATATTAATAATAACATCGATAATAATATTAATAATATCAATAGTAATATCATTAATATTTGCCAAAAAGATATCAAAACCATTAATAGAATTGAGTAAAAAAGTAGACAAATTTGCAACAGGGGACTTCACAGTAGAATTTGAATCAAAAGGAAAAGACGAAACGGCAATAATAGCGAAATCATTGCAAAACATGTCAAAAAAATTAAGAGAAACAATAAAATGGTTACTAGAAGCGGGACAAAAGATAGAAGAATCATCAGAAACATTAACAAAAGTATCAGAAAAGACAAAAGAAGCAAATGGAGAAGCATTAAGAAAAGCGAAAAAAATAGAAGAAAACGCAGAAAATGCAGCAGCAACAACAGAAGAACTAACATCAGGAGTAAATGAAGTATCAATAGCAGCGCAAAACGTATCAAGCAATGCAGTAGAAATAGCGCAAGAAGTAAACGAAACGACACAACTAACAGAAGAAGGAGAAAAATCAATAACAGAAATAACAAAAATAATAGAACAGGCAGTAGAAAAATCAAAAGAAACAGAAGAAACAGTAGAAATATTATCAGAAAAAGCTGCAAACATAGGAGAAATAGTAGAAACAATAACAAACATAACAGAACAAACAAACCTATTAGCGTTAAACGCAGCAATAGAAGCAGCGAGGGCAGGGGAAGCAGGAAAAGGATTTGCAGTAGTAGCAGATGAAATAAGGAAATTAGCAGAAGAAAGTAAAAAAGCGACAGAACAAATAGCGCAAATATTGACAGAAATCAAAGAAGGAGCGCAAAACGCAAACAAAGCGACAGAAGAAACAGCAGGAGTAATAAACAAAGTAGAAAAAAATGCAGAAGAAATAAAAGAAAAATTCCAAAAGATATTAGAAAGAGTAGAAAACATAAACCAGAGGATAGAAGGGTTAACAGCAAACGCAGAAGAGCAAAGCGCATCAACAGAAGAAATGGCAGCGGCAAGTGACAAAACAGCACAAATGATATTAGAGATATCAAATGAAATAACAGAGATAACAAAAGACGTGGAAGAAGAAAGTAAAGAAATAGAAAACGTAAACAAAAAAGCAGAAGAACTAGAAAAACTGGTAGATCAATTAAATGAAAAATTAAATCAATTTAAAGTATAAAAATAAAAATCCTCGGCTTCGCTGAGGATTTTTATT
>NZ_FQUI01000012.1 GCF_900129175.1 Marinitoga hydrogenitolerans DSM 16785 | reverse complement strand
AGAAAATACATAGATAAAAATATGGAAAATATTATATCAAAAGCGAAAAAAGAAAAAGAATTAATGATGAAAATATTATTTGAACCAGAAAGTATTGAGTTTGATATAAGCGATGATAGAATAAAATTCTTATATTTAAATGGGGTAATAGATGACTGTGACGGCAAATGTTGTGTAAAAGTACCGTTATATTATAAAAAATTATACAATCATTTCAAACCACAAATTAATGGAGAAAAATCGCAAATGAAACCATTTGATGAAAGTATAAAAAAATATCTAAACAAAGATGGAAGTCTGGATTTAAACAAATTGATGAAAAGATATATAGAATATATAAAATCAAGAGGAGCAGTAATGTTCAAAGGCAGGAACTATTACGAAGGAGTATATCAATACAATCTTGATCAATTCCTTAGCTTGTATGTAGAAGCGGCAGATGGAAAAGTATATCCAGAAACACAAATAGGCGGAGGAAGAATAGATTTATTGATAAATTTAAACAACAAAGAATATTTAATAGAAATAAAAGCTAATATAGATGAAGATCAATATGAAAAATCAAAAAAACAAATAAAAGAATATATAAAAAGAAAAGGGCAAAAAGAAGGATGGTTAATAATATATTCGGATACTATAAAAGATTTTGAATATATAACAGAAGAAGAAAATGGAATAAAATTACATATTTGGTTTATAAAAACCAATTTTGAAAGTCCTTCGAAGATAAAATAAAACAAGAGAGAAATAAGGGGTGAATATGTTTTGTAATTTAAAGAATATAATGATATAATTAAATATAGTGGAAGTTAAGACGATATATATTATAGATAACTTAGTCAAAGCTCTAAAGAAGGTGATAAAATGATCAGTCCTGTAAGTGGTGTTTCATCCCAATATGTTCCACAAAATGTTTCAAGGCAGGTTAATGCAAAGGCTGTTCAAAATGTTCAAAAAACTGCTCAAGATTTTGGGAATCTTTTAAATGCTATTATGTATAAGCAAAACGGTTTAACAGAAAAAATGGTTAGAATTGTTGGAGAGATGTATCAAGGACAAAAGTTAGATATTCTCGCATAATGCGGGCTCTTTGCCCGCATTAATTTATTGTAAAGGAGGCCGTATATGTTTTTAGATTTGCACTCACATTCAATTTATTCAGATGGAACTTTTACACCAGAGGAGTTAATTTTAAAAGCTAAAGAAAAAAATCTATTATTATATTCTGTTACAGATCATGATAATATTGGCGCACAAAAAGAGGCAATTTATTTTGCAAACAAATATGAAGTTAATTATATTACAGGACTTGAAATTAGTTGTAAGTTTAAAAATATGTTTGATATTTTAGGATATAATATAAGTTTGGATAATAATGATTTAAATAGTGCTCTTGAAAAGGTTCAAAATTTTAGAAAAAATAGAAATAAGTTAATGATTGAAAGGTTAAACAGTTTAGGATTTGATATTGCTTTAGAAGAAGTGATAAATGAGGCTGGTGGTGATGTTGTTGGAAGGCCCCATTTTGCAAGGGTATTATTGAAAAAAGGATATGTTAAAGATAGAGATGAAGCTTTTGATAAATATCTTGGTGATGGAAAAATTGCACATATCCCTAAAGAAAAAATTGAACCAAAAGAGGCTGTAAGACTTATAAGAAATGCTGGAGGATTTCCTGTTATTGCTCATCCAAAATATTTAAAGTTATCTTATTCAAAATTAAAAGAAATTATTTTAGAATTAAAAAAACATGGACTTTGGGGTATTGAAGTTTATTACCCTAAACATAGTAATTCTGAAATTAAACTATTTAGAGATTTAGCAATTGAAACCAACCTTTATATTACTGCTGGTAGTGATTTCCATGGGGCAAATAAACCAGATGTTGATCTGGGAATGAATGTAAATGACCCTTTTTTGGAAGAATCTATTAATTATATTATAGAAAATAAAACAATATAGAGGTGCAAAATGGATTATATTGAAAGAGAGAAAATATCTACTAAATCTTCTTTAATCTCGATATTTACAAATACTTTTTTGGCTGTATTAAAAATAGCAATAGGTTTTTTTACAAATAGTATGGCTATTCTTGCTGATGGGCTTGATACTGCTACAGATATTTTAACATCTTTTATGACATTAATTGCTGGTAAAATATCCAATAAACCACCGGATTTAAAACACCCTTATGGTCATGAAAGAGCAGAAACTATTGCTACAAAGGTTGTTTCTTTGATTATTATATATGCAGGATTCGAGGTTTTAATTAATTCTATTAATCGTTTAATAAAAAAAGATGTTATTATTGAAAATGCTTTGTTTGTTGTAATTATTGCTTTTATCTCTGTAATAACTAAATTTATATTATATAAATATAGATTATCTGTGGGAAAGAAAATTGAAAGTAATGCAATAATAGCAGATGCTCTTAATATGAGAAATGATATTTTTACTTCTTCTTCTGTTTTAATAGGTATGGTGGCTTTATATTTTACCGGCATATGGTGGTTGGATTCTGCAATTGCTATTTTTGTTTCTTTTATGATTATAAAGACAGGATTTGAACAATTTATGGAATCTTCAAGTGAATTTATGGAGAGTTCTCCAGAGTTGAAAGATATTTATGATATTGTTATTGAAGAAACTAAAAAGATGAAATGCGCTAAAAATCCTCACAAGATTAGAGCAAGAAAATTTGGTTATAAAATTTTTATAGATATGCATTTAGAACTCCCACCAGAAATAACTGTAAAAGAAGCAAATGATATTTGTGCAAAGTTGGAAAGTAAAATAAAAGAAAAAAAGAAGAATATTAGAGATATTGTTATACATATTGAACCTTACGGTAATGCTGAAAAAGAATGTTTTGGTATTGATTCTAATAATATAAAAGATTTGAGGGAGGAATGAATATGTATCCTGTTCTTCATATTTATCCTGATAAAATCAAACATAACGCTAAAAATTTAAAAAAGCTCTGTGATAAGAAGGACGTTAAAATAACCGGTGTTACTAAAGTGGTTTCGGGTAATTTGGATGTTGCTAAAGCTATGGTTGACGCAGGAATTACTTCTTTAGGTGATTCAAGAATTCAAAATATCATCAATATGAAAAAAAATGATATTGATGCAGAATTTATGTTATTAAGAATTCCTATGAAATCAGAATTAGAGTTAGTTGTAGATTATGTTGATATTGTGATGGTTTCTGAATTAAAAACTGTGGAATGGTTAAATGATATAGCTAAAGAAAAGAATAAAGTTCAGGATATTATTTATATGGTTGATGTGGGTGATTTAAGAGAAGGGGTTTGGTATGAAAATGCCGTTGATGAAATTATTTGTGCCCAAAAATATAGCAATATATTTTTAAAAGGAATTGGAACAAATCTTGGCTGTTTTGGTGGAGTTTTGCCCAGTATTGATAATATGAATATTTTGCTTGAAATACGTAATGAAATTGAAGAAATTTTAAATAGAAAATTAGAAATAATTTCAGGTGGCAATACTGCAGCTTTACCTTTAATAGAAAATGGAACTTTACCTAAAGGAATAAACCATTTTAGACTTGGTGAATCTATTATCTGTGGTACTGATGTAACAAATGATAGGATTGTTCCAGGAAATAGACAGGATACTGTTATATTAGAAGCCCAAATTATTGAATTAAAAGAAAAACCTTCTGTTCCTATGGGAGAAATTGGATTTGATGCTTTTGGAAGAAAACCTGTTTTTGAAGATAAAGGTAAGAGATTAAAGGCTATTCTTGCTATTGGAGAACAGGATATTTCTCCTGATGGTTTAATACCTCTTGATAATAAAATTGAAGTTTTACATTCCAGTAGTGATCATACAATTGTTGATTTAACTGATTCAGATAATATTTATAATCTTGGGGATACTATTCAATTTAAAATGAGTTATGGTTGTTTGTTAAAAGCTATTACTAGTAAATATGTGGAAAAAACTATAGAAAAATAAAAAGCCCCTTTACGGGGCTTATTGGTTTAGTTAGATAGCTCTTACATTAACTGCTTGTAAGCCTTTTTCGTTTTCTTGAATGTCATATTCTACTTCTTGACCTTCTTCTAATGTTTTGAATCCGTCCATTGTTATTGCTGTGAAATGAACGAATACGTCATTTCCATCTTCACCTGAAATAAATCCATAACCTTTTTTTGCGTCAAACCATTTAACTTTTCCTCTCATACTCTTCCTCCATGTTTCTACCGTGTTACCCATTGCAACTACGGATATGATTCTTTGTCTTTAAAAGACATTTTAATTATATACCTTTTTTTTATAAATGTCAACTATGTAGATTAAAATATTAAAAGCCCCTTTACGGGGCTTGATTGGTTTTATTAGAGTGTTGTTACATTAACTGCTTGTAAACCTTTGTTGTTTTCTTGAATGTCGTATTCAACATCTTGACCTTCTTCTAATGTTTTGAATCCGTCCATTGCTAATGCTGTGAAATGTACAAATACGTCATTTCCATCTTCACCTGAAATAAATCCATAACCTTTTTTTGCGTCAAACCATTTAACTTTTCCTCTCATGTTTTCCTCCATGTTTCTCCGTGTTACCCTTGTAACTACGTGTGATTTCTCTTATAGTATATACTTTTATTATTACGAAGTGATACGCTAATTATTACAGTTTGAATTTAAAAAACTCCTTCCAACAATTGGAAGGAGTTAAATTAGATTTTATTATTTTTCAACAACTACTCTTGTTTCATTGTCATAATTTTCAATTGTTCCGAGTTTTTGAATGTATTCTTTAACAACATCTGCTAATACAAATCCTGTATCGTATCCTTTTAATCCTTTTAACATTTTGTATCCATCTCCGCCACCAGCAATATAATTGTTAGCAGCTACTTTATATGTTGCTTTTAAATCTATAGGTTTTCCATTTACCATTACATCAACTGGTTTTCCATCTTTTATTTTGTATGTCATTCCACCAACATGTAACCATGCGCCTTTTCCTGCAGGTATTTTTGCTGCATAATCTAACACTTTCATTAAGTCTGCACCTGTCATTTCAATTACATATGTTGTGTTTCCAAATGGTAATACTGTTAATATATCTCTATATGTTATAGGTCCTGGTTGTATTGAAGCTCTAATTCCTCCACCATTTTGTAATGCAACATCTGCACCAGTTTTCCACATTATTGCATCTGTTATTAAATGTCCTAAATTTGTATCTCCACTTCTAACATGAGCTCTTTCGCCATCTAATAATATTTTTGTTTCACCAATCACTTTATTTAATTCTTCAGCGCCTAATGTATAATAATAATCAGCAATCATTTTAATGAATGGATCTTCTGGAATTGGTTCTGTTACAAATTCATATTGAGCCTTTCCATTTGCATCTTTTCCTAAATATTTTTTCATATTGATTGGAATTGGTGCCCATTCATAGTCTACTATTTTTCCATTTTCTACCCATAAATCTAATCTTCCTAAGTATTTTCCCCATTCTCCTGATTGAACAACTATTGTTTTATTTATGTTTGCTGCTTTATCCATCAATGTGTGTGAATGTCCATCAATAATTATATCTATTCCTTTTACGTCTTTTGCTAATTGATCTGATGTTGTGTATTCTACACCTAATGGTTGATATTCTCCGCCAAAACCCAAGTGACCAAGAACAACTATAATATCTGCTTTTTTCTTTAATTCTGGTAAATATTTTTTCACTGTTTCTTCAACATTTAAGAATTTTCCGCCTTTTAAATGTATTGGTTCTAATACTTGTGTTTGTTCTGTTGTTACACCAAGAATAGCAACTTTAACTCCACCCACATTTTTAATAATATAAGGTTTGAATAATTGTCTGCCATCTTTTGTTACAAAGTTAGCAGATAAGAATGGAAATCCTGCGTATCTTTGTTGCATAAGTGTTGTTTCTATTGGATTGTCAAATTCGTGGTTACCTAATGCCATTGCGTCTACACCCATGTAATGCATTGTAACAAAATCTGGTATAGCATCTAATTGATCTGATTCTGGAACACCTGTGTTAGCGTCTCCTGCATGTAGGAACAATACATTTGGATTTACTTCTTTTTCTGCATTTACTAATGTAGCAATCCTTGCAAATCCCCCAATGTCAGGATTATGATACTCACTATATGGCCATACATGACCATGAGTGTCATTCATATGAAAAATAACAAGGTGTTTTGGAGCAGCAAAAACTGCAACTGTCAAAATTACCAATAATACAATAAATAACTTTTTCATCTTCTTACCCCCTTAAAATATGATATGAAACAAATATTATTTTACAAATAAATTTTTTCTAGAAAAAACTAAATCTCCTACTTTTACCCCTAATTCTCTTGAAACTACTGGACATTTTGACATTAAAACAAAATATATATTTTCTTCTTCTCCTGATAACCCCTCAAAATTACCCTGTCCTTTTGAAATTATAACATCCGCTTGTTTGTAGGCAATCATAAATTCTTGATTAACATCGCTTAGCAATGTTCCGGGTATTTTACTACCTGATGATATTATTTCAGATGATACTTCATCTAAACCAATCTCTTTTGCATCTTCAAGTGTAACGTCATTTATTACCGGTGCACCTCTTACTGCTGAAATTACATATAAATAGGGATATTTTTCTTTAATAATCTTTATAAACAATTTATCTAAAACTATTTCTCCCGCATTATCGTGTATATATAATAATATCTTAGCATTTTCTAATGTTTCATTAAAACTTTCAAAATCGTCTAAAACAAAATCTTTTGTTTTAAGTATATTTTCTAATTCCCACTCTAATTCTCCAAAAGAATTTTTTACTCCATAATCTATAACATTTCCTAAAGCGGAAAGTTTTGCTGCATTTTTTAGCGGATCTTCTGAATCCTTTAAGAATATATACATTTCATCAAATACCTCTAAAAATGTTTCATTTGATTGCTTTTTTTCTTCTTTAAAATAATCTGTAGTTCCTGTATATTCGCTTAAATTATCATATATTATCCTGGCCATTTCTATAGGTTTTTTTCCATAGGTAGAATATTTTAGCATTTCTAAAGATATTTTATTCATAATTTCAAATTTTTCTTTTTCTTCGTAATCTTTAAAATTTTTGTTTATAATACTTTTTATCTGTTCAATTACACAAGCTATACATTCATATTTTGCAAACATATTATTACCCCCGTTGATATTTCTCTTATTTAAATTATAGAAATAAATCATTACGGTTTTAAATATTTAACTTGAATATACCTTTTAATTTTTATTAACCCTTTACAACACCAACGGGAGTTAACTTTGCTATTTTTTTGGATATTCCTATCTTTTCGATGATATTTACAATGTCTTCTATATTTTTATAAACTTCTGGAGCTTCTTCTACAATTGTTGATTTAGATTTAGCTATTAGATGTATATTTTTTTCTTTTAATTCATTTATAACAGCAGATGAGTTTAATCTTCTTTTTGCTTGCCTTCTACCTAAAACTCTTCCTGCTCCATGTGCTGATGAGCCAAATGCTAATTTCATTGATTTAGCTGTTCCTATAAGAATATATGAGGATGTCCCCATGTCACCAGGAATAAGCACTGGTTGATTTTCATATGCTCTTGTTGCGCCTTTTCTGTGAACAATTAAATCCATTTCTTTTCCATTAATATTATGTTTTTCTAATTTAGCAATGTTGTGTGTAATATCATATAATAATTTTACATTAACATTATATATTTTTTTAAAGATTTTTCTTATTTGATGCCCCATAACCTGTCTGTTTGCAAAAGCAAAATTAGCTGCACCATTCATCGCAAAAAAATAATCCTGACCATATTGACTATTAAAAGGAGCATTGATTAATTGTTTATCCGGAATTTTTTTATTCCACTCTTTTAAATTGTCTCTGAATATTTTAATATAATCTGTGGCCACTTGATGTCCTAATCCTCTTGAGCCAGAATGAACTGTGTAAACTATTTGGTTTTCGAACAATCCCCATTCCTTAGCTTTTTCTTTATCATATATTTTTTCCACTTTTTGGATTTCAATAAAGTGATTTCCTGAACCTAATGTTCCTAATTCATTGGATCCTCTTTTTATAGCTTCTGAACTAATTTTTTTAGAATCCGCGTATATAATTTTACCGCTATCTTCTATATTATTCAAATCTTCTGATATTCCATAATTATTGCTGACTGCCCAATATGCACCATTTTCTATAATATTCTTCATTTCTTTCACAGAAAATTTAAATTTTGTTCTGGATCCAATCCCTACTGGTATTTCATTATATATTTCTTTTATTAATTTATCAATATCAATATCTATATCTTTATAATTTAATGGAGTAATCATCACTCTAACACCACAGTTAATGTCAAATCCCACTCCACCAGGAGATATTATTCCTTCATCTTTGTCAAACGCTGCTACTCCACCTATTGGAAATCCATACCCCCAATGTATATCTGGCATAGCATATGCAGCTTTTACAATCCCAGGTAAAGTTGCTACATTTATCAATTGGTTAATTGCCTCTTGATATTCTGAATTGTTTATAGTTTTTGAGTCTGTAAAAATTATAGCGTCTACTTTCATATTATCATATTTTTTTATTCTCCATATGTACGGTGATTCTCTTATTATTTTCATAGTTTCACCTCTCATATGATACATTGCTCTTATTGTATGCAAAAATTCATTTAATACTTTTTAAGTTTTTAATTTTTTAGAACTCTTTAAATATTTACAGAGCAAATATTTACCTCTATACTTGAATTATATCACATTTCGGTAACTTCATTTGCAGATAATTTTCCAATTATTTTCACTTTCTTTTTCGCTACACCAGAATATTACGATGTCCAAAAAAGTAAAGTCGCTCAAACCTTGATTGTTAATCCTCAAAAATAGCTCATTCTCGCCGGTCGTATCAGACTCACATCCGTGTTCGGCTTCACTCAATTTTGCATCCATGCAAAATTGACCGGCTTCATTCTCTATTTTTTCGGACAATCTGCGAGTTTTCGCTTGCTTTACTAATTGGACACACTAACCAGAATATGAAAAAGATATGGAATTAAAAAGTTTGAAATAAATATTGAAAGAGATGAGGAGGAATTTCACATGTTTGAAAACTTTGTATAAGCTATTGATGAGTTGTTAAAAGAAAACTATAAAAAGGGATTGAAAAAAGAATAGAGAAAGGAATAGAAAAAAATTCGTACCCCTTACTTTCGTAAGGAATACGAATTCAACAATCCAGATGTTTTAAGAAATTTGGTTAAATTCTTAGACATCAACCCTGTAACAGGAAACTCGAAAAACAGAGGTATGAGGTCCTACAGGGAAAAAGATCTACTTTTATTATATCAAAATTTTATCGCTAAGTCAACTAGTTATTAATTTTTAACAAAAGTTTAATCGTAAAAAGTTGTTCTGAAAAGTTATATTAAAATAGATATTATTTTGTTATAATGGTAATACGGTTTTTCCTAATTTTTCATTTAATACTTCTCCCATTGCTGTATATATTGCAGAAGCACCACAAAAGATTCCTTCCCAACCAGCAATAGTTTTTATTATCGCACTTCCAGTAAAATCACCTATTGCTAATAAGAAAAATAATATCGTCAACGTTCCAAATACAACCTGAAGTGATTTGTTACCATTTAATGTTCCTATGTACATAAATAATGTAAAAATTCCCCATAACAAAAGATAAAATGCTACTGCAGTTGCAGATGCTGGTTCGCCTAATCCCATTTTTGGCATTGTCCAAATACCCACCAATGACAACCAAAATAAACCATAAGATGTAAATGCTGTAGCACCAAAAGTATTATTCTTTTTCATTTCAAAAATACCAGCAATCACTTGAGCTAATCCACCATAAAAAATTCCCATTGCCATAATCATCACATTTAACTCATAAATACCTGCATTATGAAGATTTAATAGCACTGTTGTCATACCAAAGCCCATTAAACCTAATGGAGCAGGATTTGCCAATTTTTCTGAGATACTCACATTCTTTATTTCCATCTTTTTTCCTCCCTTAAATAATTTCAAGCTATTTTAAATTATTAATATTACTACAATATAAAAGAATCCTTAATTATATGAAAATAAAAACCCCTTTAAGCTTTTTGCTTAAAGGGGTTTTATTATTTTTAATAATCTGCGTTAGATTTTTCACCACTCACAATTTTTACTCCTGAACTTGCCCCAATTCTTTCTGCTCCAACTTTTATCATTTTTTCAGCATCTTCAAAACTTCTAACTCCGCCTGATGCTTTTACTTTTAATGCTTCACCAACTACAAATTTCATTAAAGCGACATCTTCGACTGTTGCTCCACCAGTTCCAAAACCTGTGGATGTTTTTACGAAATGCGCTCCAGCTTCTTTTGATATTACACATGCTGCTATTTTTTCTTCTGTTGTTAAATAACATGTTTCTATAATTACTTTTACTGTTTTTCCTTGAGCTGCCTCAACAACTGCTTTTATTTCATCATATATATAATTATATTCTTCAGCTTTTAACATACCCACATTAATAACCATATCGAATTCATCCGCACCATCATTTAAAGCTATATCTGTTTCATATGCTTTTACATCTATGGAATTTGAACCTAGAGGAAAACCTATTACTGTAGCTACTTTTACATCTGTTCCTTTTAACTCTTCTTTTGCTAATGGAACATATACAGGATTTACACATACTGAGAAAAAGTGATAATCCTTTGCTTCTTTACATATTCTTTTTATATCTTTAGGCGTTGTTGTTGCTTTTAAGATAGTATGATCTATGTATTTTGCAACATCTTTTGGAGTTAAAGAAATGTCTTTTTCTGTGATTTTAAATTCTTTGTTATATCTTTCTATTTCTTTTTTGATTAGTTCTCTTAAATCCATTTTTTCCACCTCGCTGTTATTTTTTTCATAATAAAAAGTTGCGTATAACGCAACTTTTATAATCCAAGTTCTTCTGCTATTTCTTTCATTGACTCTATGGATATCTCAAAAAATTTGCTTAACTCTATATTTATTTCTTCAATTTTCTTTATGTTTTCTCTATTAGCTCCAGCTGCAAATGATTTATCTTTAAATTTTTTCTTTAATGATTTTACTTTTAGTCCTTCAATTTTTTTGTCTGGTCTCACTAAAACTGCAGCTGTTACTAATCCTGATATAGGATCTGCTGCATATAATGAATAATCTAATTTTGTGTTTAAAGAAGCATGTTCATTATGGGCTAAAATTGCATTTTTTTCTTCATCTGTTATTTGATTTTCTAATATTTCTACTGTTTTTTTTGCATGGATTTCTGGATTATTTTTTGTATATTCGTAATCAAGATCATGTAAAATACCTATTATTTCCCATCTTTCTTCATTTTCATTTAATTCTTTCGCTAAACCTTTCATTATAGCTCCTACCGCTAAACAATGTTTGACTAAATTATCATTTTTTACATGTTGTTTTAATAATTTAATGGCTTCTTCTCTATTCATTTGAATCCTCTCCTGTAAAATATAATTGACATGTTCTCCAACCAAATAACATTCTTATACCTTCATAAAATGGTAAATCTAAAGCAAAATCATACCTTACTCCTTCTTTAGATTCTAATCTCTGAATAACATTCTTTATTTTTTGATAAACACCTGGTCCAAACAATTTTGCTATTTTTCCATTTTTTATGGGTTCCATTGTAAATGTTTTTAATCCTTTCACATGAGAATCATTTGGGAAAAATACTACTCTTACTTCACCAAACATATCTGAAATTTCTTCAAAACTTTTATTCGCTTTTTCTTCATTATTATAATTATAGAAACCTAAAAAACTAATTATTGATTGTTCTGGTAATTTCATTTCAGTTTCAAATCTACCGGCAGTTTCGTACTCAAATGATTCGAGTACCTTCCAGAATTTACAATAATCTGGTGGTACATTAGATTTTAATTTGGAATATCTCAACAAACAGTTTGAACAAGGAATATCATTTTCAAAATTTTTTCGCATTTGATATAATTTATCGCCTTCTTGAGATAAAAAGTGTAGATATCCCTGGTATATTGACGCAACGTATTTAACTTTTCCTTGTAAAAATACTTTACTTAAATATTCTTTTGCTTTTATATAGTCTTTATCATATAATGAAAGAATAAAGTGTAATAATGGATCATTCGAACCTCTTGCTGCTTCTTCTACTGCTTTGTATGCCTTAAAATAATCCCCATTATATACGGCATTCATCGCTAATAATAGATTTGTATATTTATTGTTTGGAAATCTCTTTACTGCATCTTCTGCAAATTCATATGCATCTTTTTCATGCAACATCATTTTTGCCATTCCTAAATTAAAGTAATCTTCAGGAAATGACGGATTATCTAATAATTCTTTTACTTCTTCATATTCTTCCCTGAGCAAATGTACTACAGCTAACTGGTTAATGTAGGAATTTTTCGGCTTATTTGCCAATAGTTTTTCAATGTGACGAGCCAATTCTAAATTATTGTTTTTAAAATCATAATAATTCAGGTCAACAATTGTTTGTACATCATCAATAGGCACAGAAATATACTTTATTTCTATGTTTGCTCTTTCAACTGTTTTTTGCTTTTTACTTTCAATATTAATTCCTTTCCTTCTCAAATCTTTTTCAAACTTACTCTTTAGTTTCATTATTGCTTTTAAATTTTCAGGCATATTATCCATTTCTAATCACCTTTCTTCCCATTTTAAAACTATAATATTCTGATTTACCAATTATTACATGATCTGATAATTTTATTCCCAACAATTCACCGCTTCTTTCTATCTTTTTTGTTATTTCATAATCCTGTATGCTTGGTTCGCTATCTCCAGATGGGTGGTTATGAACAATTAATATAGTTATTGCATTGTTTTTTATTGCTGTTTTAAAGATATCTCTTGGGTGTAAAATAGATTGATTCGCCGTACCAATACTAATTGTATCGATAGAAATAGGGTTTAATTTACTATTTAAAGATATACATTTTACAATTTCTTTATCTGAAAAAATCATTTCATCATACAATAGTTCATATACTTTATCTGGTGAATCTAATTTTAAGTTTTCTTTTTTTAGTGATTCTTTGTGAAATCTTATTCCAAGTTCAAAAACAGCTTTCAACGTTACTGCTGTAACAGGACCTATTCCTTCTGTTTCGCATAATTGCTCAACATTCATAGAAAATAAGTCTTTTAGGGAATACTTTTTTGAAATTTCTTTTGAGATTTCAAAAACATTTTTTTCTTTGGTTCCCTTTCTTATTATTATAGCTAATAATTCATTAATAGTCAAATTTTTTGGTCCATATTTTAATAATTTTTCCCTTGGTAATTCAGCCATTAAAAACTCCTTTTTTATATAAATACCAAAAGACTTTATTTAATGGTAATCCCATGACGTTATAATAATCCCCATTGATTTTTTCTATAAAGGTACCCCCAAAATCTTGAATTCCATAGCTTCCAGCTTTATCCAGAGGTTTATAATTTTTTATGTAATATTTTATTATTTCATCAGATAACTCATGAAAATATACTTCTGTTGTATCATCTATTGTATAAATTTCTTTTAATGTTCGAAATGTAATTCCTGTTATTACCACATGTTTTTTTCCTGATAATTTTTTTAACATATTAAAGGCTTCTATTTCATTTTTTGGTTTTCCCAATATTTCGTTTTCAAATGCTACAATAGTATCTGCTGTTATTAATAATTCATCTTCAAAAATTTCTATATCTTTTGATTTTTTTAAGCTTAACTCTTTTGCATAATCTACTGGATTTACCTTTTCGCTATATTCTTTTGCGGTTGATACTCTTATATCAAAAGATAATCCAATTTTTGATAATATTTCTTTTCTTCTTGGAGAATTTGATCCTAATATTATTTTCATCTATTTACACTCCTAAATGTTGATTTTACTACAAATGCATTAGCTAAAGCTGAAAATGTTCCAAATAAAATCATTTGAGGTAAATACCAGAATATCCCTATTGATTTGACGATAAATAACCAGCCTATTGTAACCTGAGTTAAATTATTAAATATTGCTCCTACTTCACTAATTCCTATTATACCAAATTTTTTTGTTTTTATTACAATATACATTGTAAATGTTGCGATTAAACTTCCAGATAATCCCATTAAAAATGTTGGACTAAATAGTTTGCCTGCAAGTAATGCCCCTAAAACACTCTTAAATAAAGCTATATAAATTCCATTTATCAAATTTTCATCAGAATTCAATGAATATAATATTGCAAAATTAGAAAAACCCCATCTTGCACCTGGCAATGGAATTGGAAATGGAACTAAGGTTTCCAGATAATAAACTGCAGAGGATAATGCTGTTAATATTGCTAATCTTGGAATGTTATTTTTTACCATGAAATTATGTCAACTCCTATATCTTTTTCTTTTCCTATAGGTTTTACAACTACTTTATTTGGCAAGCATATTATTTCTTGTGCTGAATTATCAACCCAACCTGTATATTCACATGTTTTTAAAGGACAGTCTGCATCTATAACTCTAACTTTTTCACCATTAAAAACTACACTTAATTTATAATCATTATCCTGACCATATATTGCATATGTTCCTGGCTTTGTTATTTTAAATAACTCTTCTCCGTTTACAAAAACTTCAGCACCTTTTAGATCGTTCTTTAAAGAATTTTGCAATAATATTATTCCTGTAGCTATAATTATTATTATTAAAACAAACATCAGATCTTTTTTCATTATATCCCTCATTTTTCTTCTTTTAAATAGTAATCAAAACCAGTGGTTTTTATTATTTTATTATCTGCTGTAATTCCATATACCTGTATTCCATATCTTGTCATTGAATCTAATCCTATTAATTTGTCTCCAAGGATAAAAATCGCTGTTGCCATAGCATCTGCTTTCATGGCATTATCTGCTATTATTGTAACGCTTTTATAATAATTAACAGGATACCCTGTTTTGGGATCAATTAAATGATGATATCTAACGTCATCTTTTATAAAAAATCTTTCATAATTTCCAGAAGTAACTATAGCTCCTTCTTTTAAATATACTATTTCTTTTATATCATATGGTCCTTTATCAGGATCTCTTATACCTATGCTCCATGCAAATCTACCAAATTTTGGTCCAATTATTCCAATATCTCCTCCAGCATCAATATATCCCGTTGCATTTGGATCCAAATCTTTAATTTTTTGGATAGCCATGTCGACTGCATAACCTTTTGCTATTCCACCTAAATCTACTTCTGTTTTATTATTTAATAATGATATTTTATTCCCATCTATTTTTATAAATTTATAACTAACTCCTGATAGTTCTTCGTTTATTTCTTCCTGAGTGGGTACTCGTTTTTCGCTATTAATATCGTCAAAACCCCATAATCTTATTATTGAACCTATTGTTGGGTCAAAGGCACTACCTGTTAAATCTGCATAATTTATTGCTGCTTTTATTAAAAACAATGTTTCTTTATCTGCTGTAATATTTCTTTCTTTATTTAACTTAAATGTTACGCTTGTTTTTATATTTTTACTAAATTTTCTTTCTATTCTTCTCATCTCATCAAAGGCTATATCTGCTAACTTTTCTGAACTGATTTTATCGCCTGCTACAACAACATTAACCCACGTCCCCATAGCAAAATCTTTTTTTTCGAAATATTTCGGCAATGGTTTATGAAAAATCAAAAATAAGGTTAAAATTATTGCTATAAATAATATTACAATATATAATATACCTTTGTTTTTTAAATAATTACCGGGATCTTTTTTGAGCAATTTTTGCACCTTCCTTTATCATCTATGTTTTGAATTGATATATTATATCCCTCTCTTTTTATCAATAATGTTTTACATTCCGGACAATATGTAGATTCATATTTTTCATCCCATACATTACCCAGATAAACATAATTTAGATATTCTTTTGCTATATTGTATATGTATTTCAATTTTTCTATATCTGTTGGCGGTTCATGATATTTATAAACGGGATAATATCTACTTAAATGCAACGGAATATTTTTTGAA
Organism: Marinitoga hydrogenitolerans DSM 16785; assembly: GCF_900129175.1. NCBI lineage: Bacteria > Thermotogati > Thermotogota > Thermotogae > Petrotogales > Petrotogaceae > Marinitoga > Marinitoga hydrogenitolerans. The sequence goes on along the minus strand of NZ_FQUI01000012.1, from coordinate 35,876 downwards.
ATATTGCCAATCCATTTAAACATTTCTTTCAACTCATTTATATTATCATTTCCATTAGTAACTATAAGAGTTGTTATTTCAATGTGAATATTATTTTCAACGGCTAATTTTATATTTTCCATTACTGGTTCTTTTTTTCCACCAATAATCTTTTTATAAAACTCAACATTAAATCCTTTTAAATCTATATTCATTGCATCTATGTATGGCATAATCTTTTTCATTGGATCTTTATTTATATATCCATTTGTTACTAGTGCTGTTTTTATATCTTTTTCTTTTAAAAGTTTTGCTGTTTCATATATATATTCAAACCATACTATCGGTTCAGAATATGTAAAAGCGACAATTTTTATATTTCTATCTTCCACTATTTTAACAATTTCTTCAGGCTTTAGTTTATATATACCAGATGGTCGTTCCTGAGATATTTCATAATTTTGACAAAATGCACATTTGAAATTACAACCCCATGTACCAATTGAAAAAGCACTTTTCCCTGGATAAAAATGAAAAAGCGGTTTTTTCTCAATTGGGTCTATATTAAGCGCTGTAACTTCTCCATAATTTAAGGAAATTAATTCACCTTTAATATTTTTTCTCACTCCACATATTCCCGAGTGATTGTTTTTTACTATGCAATTATGTGGGCACAATAAACATTTTACAGAATTATCATTTAGCTTTTCAAAGAAAAGCGCTTTTTTCATAGTTTTCGCCCCATAATTTCCACTCCTATGAATTTTATAAAATTTTACTTTTTAAAAATATCTTTCTACAGTAAAACGATAAATTTCATATGGTTCTGAAGAATAAATTCCCGCTTTTAATTTTGCTATTCTCAGTTGTTCTTCTACTGTATCAACACCGTCCAAAGCAGGTAAAAGTACTCCCTTTTTCCAACCACTAATAACAATTACACCATAAATATTCGGATCTAAATCGTCTGTAGATTCTACATATTCCGGTTCACTTAGAACATCAACGCTAACCTGTATATTATCTAATTCATCGACACTTACAGGTGAAAATCTATAATCTCGTGTCGCTGCAGCTATTCCATTTTCTCTTATTTCTACTGCTAAATTTTCATACACTGGCTCTATTGTCCCAATACATCCTCTTAATTCACCATCTAATGTATGTAACGAGACAAAACAAGCTGACCTTCTTGTAAGTAATTCTTCTGGTAAATTCTCTCTAATTTCTATTTTTCTACCATGTTTTATATAATTTTCAATACAATCTATAGCCCATTTAATATATGGATGATTTCCTTCCATACTTTCACCTTCATTTAAAAACTTTTTTTATTTTAAAAATTCTTTCATTTCTTTCATGTTCTTCTAATGTTTTTAAAAATTTCGAGTTTCTTTCTGCTATCGCTATTGCTATCAAATTTTTTTCTTTATCAATTAAAGATACTTTATCACCTTTCTTGAACGTATCATATTGTTCAATGTGCTCTAAGAATATATGATTGCCGTTTAACGCTCGTTGCTTTCCTTTTTCATTTAAATAAGCTGCCGGAAAGGATAACATTTCAAACATTGGTATAATATCTTTTTCTGACATTTTTTCTAATGTGACAGCGTCATCTACCTTAATACTTCCTATTTTTAATCTTCTTAATTCTGTAGTTACCGCACCTGTATTTAATTTATATCCAATATCCATTATCAATGATCTTATATATGTTCCAGAGGATACTTCACATTCAAATTCAAATACACCATTTTCAAATATTTTTATGTTTTCAATACTATATATTTCAACCTCTTTGGGTGGCATTTTTATTATTTTTCCTTGTCTTGCCAATTCAAACAATCTTTTTCCGTTATATTTCCTTGCTGAATACATTGGCGGTACCTGTAAATACTTACCTTTAAATGATAAAATTACTTCTTCTAATTTATTAATATGTTCCTTTTGTACTTGATTTTTTTCTTTTATTTCTCCTGTAATATCATATGTATCTGTTATTATTCCCAATTCTGCTTTTACATAATATTTTTTGCTTTGATGTTGGAGATATTCAAGAAGTCTTGTTCCTTTATTAATTCCAAGAATTAATAAACCTGTTGCAAACGGATCTAATGTCCCAGAATGCCCTACTTTTTTTGTTGAAAATTTTTTTCTTATTATGTCAACTGCATCATGAGAGGTAATTCCAGAGGGTTTGTCTATTAAAATAAAACCATTATTCATCAGTTTCACCTATATCTTTTTTGTCTTTAGATATTTCATTTAATAGTCTATGAATTTTTATACTTTCTTCTATTCCTATATCTTTATGAAATCTAATTTCTGGTATTTTATACATTCTTATGTTTCTGGATATTATATTTTTGAAAAAACCCTTTGCTTTTGATAATACTTCTATTATTTCATCAATATCACCATTTAAAACGGAGATATAAATATCCGCAAATGATTTGTCTCTAGATAATTCAACCCTTGTTGCGGATATTATTTTATTTTGTACTTTTGGATCTCTTAAATTATTTATATTCATATTTATTAATTTCAATATTTCTGATTCTATCATTTCTCTTCTAAATTCTTTAGCCATCGTTTTCTCCCTCCTCTTCAGAATCACCTATAAATGTATCTAAATTCATGAAATCATTTGATTCTCCTAATTTTTGCTCTAAGTTGTTCAAAAAGTTTAAGTATTTTTTTGAATTCATATCAAATTTATTCCACACTACATCTGACGGAACTGGAATATCAAAACATCCGGAATATCCATAATATATTGAATTTACAGAGATATTTGCCAAATGAACAATATATACATTCATGGAGAGTGCATCTATTTTAAGCTTTTCTGGATCATCATGAAATGCTGCTGTATATATAACATTTTCTGGTAAATTCCAGTTTTCAAATAGATGTTTTCCAAGTGTTTGATGAGTCATAACATTTAACATGTTTTCTGCTTTTGAAAATGAAACCTTTTTATATTCTGCAACATTTAATATCATTTCTACTGTTTCTGGCGTAATTATTCCCATTATCATTTTACCTAAATCATGTAACATACCGCTTAAAAATATCTCTTCTTTATCTGGATAATTGACAACTTGAGATAATTGTTCAGCCGCTATTGCAACAGCAATACTATGTTGCCAGAATTTTTTTGAATCTAAAAATTCAAATTCTCTTCTGAAAAAAGAATCCGCAACAAATATTCCTAATGCTAAATTTCTAACTGTTTTGAACCCTAAAATATTTATTGCCTGAGAAACTTTTGTTATTTTTCTTGGTAAAGCATAATATGCCGAATTACTTAATTTTAATATTTTAGCTACAAGAGGTGGTGATTGCAAAACTGCAGCTTCGAGTTCTTTGGTATTTGAAGATGGATTAGATGCTATATCCATTATTCGTTTTAATATAAAATCAGGAGTTGGTAATTCAGATATTTTTTTTATAACTTCATTTATCGTAGGTGCCATTAATATCACTTTCCTTTTTTGAATTCTATATAAAATCTTGTCCCTTTTCCTTCAACACTTTTTAGCCAGATTTTCCCACCTTGAATTTCTACCAATTCCTTTACAACAGATAACCCTATTCCTGTTCCAGATATTTCATAAGTTAATGAAGAATCCACTCTGTAAAATTTTTCAAATATCTTTTCGTGATGTTCTTTTGAAATCCCAATTCCATTATCTTCTACTAATATTAAAACCTTATCATCTTCACTTTTTAATGTAATTTTTACAAATTTCATATCTTTTCTTTTATCGGAATATTTAATTGCATTATCAATTAAATTAGACAGAATTTGTTTTACTCTTGTTCTATCTAAATTAACAATTATATTTTCTTTAGGTAAAACCTTATATATTTTAATACCATTTGCTTCCGCTTTGTTCTTATTTGATATATAAATTTCTTCTATTAATTCATTCAAAGAAAAGTTTTCTTTTTTGATATTTAAGGTTTTCATTTCCAATCTCGAGAAATCTAATATTTCGTCTAATAGATTTTGAAGATGATCTGCTTCATTTAATATTGTTAGCATAAAATCTTTTAATGTTTCCTCATCAAGAATTTCTAAACTGTCAACAATAGATTCTGAATATGCTTTTATAGCTGCTAAAGGTGTTCGTAATTCATGTGATACTGTTGATAAAAATTCTGTTTTCATTTGATCTAATTTTCTTAATCTTTCTAATTCTTTTGTACCTGTAATATCTGAAATTATAACCAAATAATTTTCATCATTTGTTTTTAAAAAATCAATTGATAAAAAATGATTCTTATATTCATATTCTTTTGTTAATTTCTCTCCAGAAATTTCCAAGTTTATCAATTCATTTTTTATAAACTTTAACATTTCATCGCCAAATGCTTTTTCAAATTTTTCAAAGTTTGAATTAAAAAATATCTTTTTATAACTTTTATCAAAAACTGCCAAACCGCTTATCATAGAGTTTAATATTTGATTTAAAAAATCTCTGTTTTTTTCTACTATTTTGTTTGTTTTTAATATTTCTGAATATAATTGTAAATTTTCTATAATTGTTGCCGTTAAGAAACTTAAAATATTAAGAAATAGCATTGTTTCATTAGAAATTTCTTCTACTGTTGTTTTACAAATATATATTAATAATAATCTTTGCGACTTTGAAAAAGGTAATATCAATGCACTTTTACCGCTATCTAAAGGAAACATAGAAATTTTTAAAGATTTAGCTGCCCAGGCAGCTAAATCTTTAATTTCTTCTGATATTTCATTTTTACTATTTATATTTCCCTTTTCATCTGTAGTAAAAAAATATTCTTCTTCTATTATTATTAATCTGGATATCATTGTATGTATAAATTTTTCGATTTGATCAAGATTATTTAAAGAACTGAGCTCCATTACAAGGTCAGATATTTTTGCATATGTCTCTATAACTAAATTTTTCGATTCCATAATTCACAACCTTTCAACACTTCTTGTAACCACTAAATCAGCTCCTGTTCCAAGAAAATTCTTTATTACTATATCGCCTCTTTTTACTGGTGCTTCAACTTCCAATTTTTCTATTATATCCATAGCTTCATCAAATAATCTTAAAGGAATAGCATCCGATGTTTTTACAGAAGCTAAAAGGTATTTTCCATTTTTAACTTTTACACTTGTTACTAAAATCCTATGTGGATCGCTTATCTCTTGTATAGCATATTCTCTTCCACGAGGACATTTATTACCTGAAATTTCTAATACTTCCAATTCTTTTGTATATTCAATTTTTACTTTACAACCTAAAGGACATCTTACACAGGTTAATTCTTTAACCAAGTTTTGAGATGAGTTCATCTGCTATCACCTCTATTTCATTTATATTTTCATCAAATGGTTTTAATTTTACTACAACCATTTCAGGAGGTCTTGCATCATTTTCAATTATTTCAATCCCTAATGGCTCTACCTTTATACTTGCTCTATCAAAAACCTTTGACACTCTTATATATAATGTGGATTCTTGTGTAGGATCTATGTATACAGGATGTATTATACCTATATTTTCGCCTTTTCTTACCTTTACTTTTTTCCCTTTTTTGTATTCACCTTTCGCATATAATGCTGCATATTTTCCTGCTTTTTCGCCCTCTTTAGCAACATAATCAACTAAATCAAAGATTACTGTACAATTTCCTGCTGCAAATATCCAATCTTCACTTGTTTGATTGGTATTTGATACTAAAAATCCAGGATCCGCTTCAACAAAATTTACAGGCTTTGTTTGAGGAATTAATCCTACAGATGTAATTAATGTATCAACTTCAAATTCCTTTTCTGTACCTGGCATTGGATCCCATTTATAATCAACTTGAGCAGCTATTACTTTTTCTAATCTTCTATCTCCTTCTATTGCAGTTACTGTATGAGATAAATAAAGAGGGATACCGAAATCTTTTAAACATTGTTGAATATTTCTTTCTAATCCTCCAGGATATGGCATAATTTCTAAAACAGCTTCTACTTTTATACCTTCTAACGTTAATCTTCTGGCCATTATAAGTCCTATATCTCCAGAACCAAGAATTACTGCTTTGCTGCCTGGTTTTAAATTTTCAAGGTTTATAAATCTTTGCGCTAAACCCGCTGTAAATACCCCTGTTATTCTTTTGCCAGGAACAGGTAATGAATTGAAATGTCTTTCTCTAGCTCCAGATGCCATAACTAACGCTTTAGTTTCTATCTCATGAATACCTCTTCTATCAACAAAGGTTATTGTTTTATCTTTTCTTACTTCAAGAACATATGTTCCAAATAATATTTCTATATTATTTAATCTCTCTTTTGCTAATTCTTTAAATTCTGGACCTGTTAAATCTTTTCTGAAATATTGTAATCCAAATCCATTATGAATACATTGATTTAAAACACCACCTGTATCTTCATCTCTTTCTAATAATATAACTTTTACCCCTTCTTCTTTTGCTCTATATGCTGCTGCTATACCTGCAGCTCCTCCACCTATTACAACAACATCTGTTTTATATTTCATATTCTCACCTTCGCATTCACAATCCAGGTTCCATCTTCATTTTGATTTATTTCTCTTGGATCTCTATTTGTATATTCTGCTAATATTTTTAATATTTTTGCTGTACAAAAACCTCCCTGGCATTCACCAAATGAAGCTCTTGTCATAAATTTTATATCGTCTAATGTTCTTGCGCCATTATTAATAGAATCTATTATTTCTTTTTTAGTAACCTTATTACAGTGACATATCATTTCGCCAGCATTGGGATCTTCTTGAATTATTTTATTCCATTTATCTCTATCGATATGAACTAAATGTGGTGTTTTTTCCATTTCAGCTATATAATTTTCACGTTGATATATTTTTAATCCTATTTTTTCTTGAATTAAATATTCAACTACATATTTTGCAATTGCCGGTGCAGCAGTTAACCCTGGTGATCTAATTCCAGATACATGAATTGCTCCACTTTTACCAACGTCTATATAAAAATCTTTTTTCTCTGTTTCTGGTCTTAATCCAGCAAATGTTTTCACAAGATGTCTTCTGAAATTAAGGTTGGGGACTAATCTCATTCCTTTTTCTCTAATTTCATTTAACCCTTCACGCGTTGTTGCTGTATCATTTTTAGACATTACTCTATTTGCATTTGGTCCAACTAAATATCCACCATCTACTGTAGGCAATACTAAACAACCTTTGGAAATTCCAGTTGGAACAGGGAAAATCGTTGAATTGACATATTGATAATCTTTTGATAAAAGAAAATATTCTCCTTTTACTGGAAAAATTTCAGGAACTTCATCACCAAATAATTTGGCTACATCATCTGCATATAATCCTGCAGCATTTATTACTAGATCAGCAAAATATTCGGATTTATCTTGAAATTTTAATAAAAATTTCCCATTTTTCTTTTCAACTTCTACTAATCTTTTTTTTGTTAATGTTCTTCCTCCATTTATCCTAACAGACTTCGCAGCTTGTATCGCTACTATCCATGGATCAAATATACCCGCTATTTCGCAAAACAAAGATCTCTTTGCTTTAGGGTTAATATTTTTTTCCATTTCAAGTAATTCTAATTTTTCAACAATTCTAACTTCTTTTACCCCATTTTTTTCTGCTTTTTTTAACAGATCATATATATAGTTCGTTTCTTCATCTTCTATAGCAACAACGTGTGAACCTACTCTTTTCAGATCGAAATTTAATTCTTTTTGCAATTGTGTATAGAGTTGATTCCCTTTATAACATAATTGCGCTCTTAAACTACCTGGTGGATCATCATATCCTCCATGTAAAATAGCAGAATTAGATTTTGTTACTGCCATTCCAAAATTTGTTTTAGCCTCAAAAAGCCAAACATCTTCTACATATTTATTCAATTCCCGTGCAATTAATGTGCCTACTATTCCCCCACCTATAATAGCAATCAAAAAAATCACTTCCTTCCTTGTCTTTTCACATTATTACTCGATAAATCTAATTATATTATCATAATAATAATATACTAAATTTTTATATAATTTTATTTTTTCAATTCTACTTTTTATATATCTATATTTAGTCAATTCTAAGTTTATATTATATACATATATTTCATCATTTATGGTTAAAAAAGCTATTTTATCTTTATAAATATCCCAATCTATAATCTTTGATAGAGTTAATTCCTTTTCATAATTTACTATTCCATTTTTATAATTGTATTTTATTAATTTATCCGATAAAGTTATAATTAAAGTATTATCATCATTATATATTATTTTTTTTGGTTTTTCTATATTTTTTTGATAATATATTTTAAGCTCTTTATCCATTAATACTAATTTATTTTTTGTTAAGAGTATTATTATATTATTATTTACTGAAACTGAAACAAATTCACCTAAAATCTCTTTTTTTAGAAATGGGTAATATGGATTGGTTATATCAAAAACATAAAGCGCCTTTCCATCTGTTATATATAATAATAGTTCTGTATCTTTTTTTTCTATGGAAAAATCTAATATATTTTTAATGGATATTTCTGATGTAAGTTTTCCTGTTTTATGTATAATATCTATACCTTTTTTTGTTTTTAAGATAATAAAATTTTCATGTTTTTGAATTTTTTCAATTTTATATTCTGAAATGTATAAAGATTCTTTTTCTATATATTCTCCATATGTTTTTATTTTATAAATTTCGTTGTTTATATTCATAATAAATTCATACGCTTTTGTTGAAAATATATATGGCCCAAATATATATTTGTTATTAAATTTATCTTTTAACTTCAAATACCATTTATAATTTATACCTGGTGATAACTCTATAATATATGTATTTGTACCTATTCTTTTATCTATTATTTTTGTATTATTTTTATACAAAATAAATTCTGTGTTATAATCTATGGAATATTCAATTTCCCAACTGAAATTCACCTTTTCGGAATCTATATTATATTGAAAATTCGGATATACATTTTTTATTTCTGGTTTTTTTAATCGTAAATAAAATCTATAAACCTGCGAGGTGTATATTTCATTTTTTGTATATACCTTTATTTTCCAATAATAATTTTTATTTGGAATCAAATCCTTTACATCAAAAAAATTATTGTCTCCCTTATATATAAGCTTTAATTTATTTTCCTTTTCTCCAAAATATAATTCTGAAAAAATTATTTTTTTATTTACATCCCATTTTAACGTTATTTTTGTGGAATATTCAATAACTTCAAAATTGGATGGAGTTATTTCCCAAATTATATTTGAATATGCATATGTCATTATAATCAAAAATATTAATATTAATATTTTTTTCATATTTACCTCCATTTGTTTCATTTTCAATTTAATTATAACACAAAAGTTGCTTTGTAATAGACAAAAATGATATAATTTTATAAAAACTACTTTTGTAGGTTAGAGGTGAAAAATGAGAATTTTAGGAATAGATCCAGGATACGGGAGAATTGGTTTTGGTATCATTGACAAAGTTGGTAATAATTTTAAATTAATTGATTTTGGCGTTATTGAAACAGATAAAAATGCTGATCTTAATGTTAGACTGTTAGAAATTTTCGATAAATTGAACAATTTAATCATAGAATATAATCCTGATGAATCTGCAGTGGAGAGTTTATTTTTCTTTAAAAATGTTAAAACAGCTATTCAGGTTGGAGAAGCGCGAGGTGTAATATTACTTGCATTACAAAAAGCTGATATACCAATTTTTGAATATACACCATATCAAGTAAAACAGGCTATTACTGGTTATGGAAGAGCTGAAAAAGGACAAATTCAAAGAATGTTAAAGGTTGTTTTTAATTTAAAGAAAAATCCAACTCCAGATGATGCTGCTGATGCTTTAGCTATTGCTTTTTGTCATGGGAATTATAGAATCATAAAATAATACTTTATATTCTTTGTTTATTAACTATTATGTGATATAATTTTTAAAACAAAATTTTTCAGGAGGATTAAAGATGAGATCAAATATAGGAATAGATTTAGGAACTGCTAATACTTTGGTTTATGTTAAAGGGAAAGGTATTGTAGTGAATGAACCATCTGTTATTGCTATAGAAAAGGATACAAAGGAAATTTTAACTGTTGGAAAAGATGCAAAAAAGATGATAGGAAAAACACCTGCAAATATCATCGCTGTCAGACCTTTAAAAGATGGTGTTATAGCTGATTATAATACTGCATTGGCTATGTTAAAATATTTCATCGGTGCTTCTGTTGGTTCTTTTACTTTTTTCAAACCTACAGTTATTGTGGGAGTACCTACTGATGCAACTGAAGTGGAAAGAAATGCACTATACAAAGCAACTTTGGATGCTGGTGCTGGAAAGGCTTTTTTAATTGAAGAGTCTATGGCTACTGCTATTGGTGTTGGCTTAAATGTAGAAGAAGCTTCTGGAAATATGGTTGTTGATATAGGTGGAGGAACAACGGAAATCTCTGTTATTTCACTCGGGAGCATTGTACTTTCAAAATCTGTTAGAATAGCTGGAGATGAACTTGATGAAGCCATTATTAATTATGTTAAAGATAAAACAGGATTATTAATTGGAGAAAGAACTGCAGAAAAAATAAAGAAAAGAATTGGTAATACATGGCCAAATGAAGAATATGATAATGAAGAAGTGGAAATTATTGGAAGAGATATATTATCTGGACTTCCTAAAACTATTGTATTAAAGGGTTATGAGATAAGAGAAGCTATAAATAATCCCGTTTCAAAGATTGTTGAGCAAATAAAATTAACTGTAGAAGAAACACCTCCAGAATTATTAACTGATATTGTTATGAAAGGAATTTATTTATCTGGTGGTGGCGCTTTATTAAAAGGTTTAAAGGATTTAATCGAACATGAGACAAAAATTAAAGTTATAGTTGCTGAAGATCCTCTCACTGCTGTTGCAAGAGGTGCTGGTATGGTTTTAGATAAGGTTAAAATTCTTGAAAATCTAGCAAAGTTACAGAGGTAATATGTTTAGAAAATTTATTTTTTATACGATAATTCTCTTATTTATATCAATAATTTCAACGTTATTTCCTTATATCAATTCAATTATATCCAGAGTAAATTATCCTCTGGATATTGTTTTTTTTGAAATAAGAAATAATTATCTATTATTAACAAAAAACGCATCTTATTTAGAAAGATTAGAATATATTATTTCTGATTATACTAAAAGTATAAATATTAAAAATGAAAATATTGATTTAAAATTATCTTTAATTCCTGGGATTTTTATCAACGAAGATTCTAAGTATTATTATATAAAAACAAGCAAAGATGTAAAAAATGGAGAAATTGCTTTTACAAAAGATGGAATAATACTTGGATTTGTTGTTGACTCTTTAAATGAAAATAAAGTTATACGTAAATTAGGTTGGGGAAATACAGAAATTTTTGGAAACTATAAAAATATTGATTTATTAATAAAAGAAAGCAGAAACGGAAATATTATTATAAACATCCCTGAAGGTTTTAATATTTTTACAAATGGAGAAGAGATTACTCTTTTGATATCCAATTCTAATTGGATTAATAAAACCCTATTTATAAAAGGAACTGTATATAAAAAATCTCGTACAATATATTACTTAAACCCAACTAAATTGCAAAGTAATATTATCTTTTTTAGTGAATTTGGGGTGAAATAATGACTTATATTTATATCACTATTATGACATTAATATCATCTTCATGGGATAGATGGATGGGGGATATTTTATTCTTTTCTTTCCCTATCGCATTTTTAATAGTTCAATATCTCTTTAAAGATAAAATGTATTTTTTCTCATTATTATATTCTATTATATATTTTGCATCTAAATATGATATTGGATTAATGACAATAATATTTTTTATTATAAATGTAATTTCATTTCATTTATTTGAATTTTTAGAAAAAAGCTATTTGAGAAGTCTTTTCAGTGCTTCAATACCTTTAATTTTTTTAGCTTTTATAAATAAAAATTTCTATGTATTAGTAATTTCATACATTTTGCTTTCTATTACCCATTTTATTATTGTCGGAAGGATAGATAAAAATGAAAGAATCACGATTTGAAACTTTGGTTGTTCTATTTCTTTTTTCCTTTTTTATTCTTGGTGCAAGAGCTGCTTACATACAACTTATCAATCATGCAAAATATGAAAAAGAAGTTGAGGAATTAAGTACAAGAATTATTACCTTAAATCCTATACGTGGAAATATATATGATAAAAACGGGGTTTTATTAGCCTGGAATGAAAAAGTATATGTTATTGAAAATTTTAATGAATCTTTTTCCGAAGAAGACATTAAACTATTAAAAAATATTTTTTCTTCTATTACTGATTCACCAGAAACATTAATCGATAAACTTATATTTCAAAAGAATCTTACTGTAAATCTTACTCCTGCTAATATTAAACAAATTTTAAATATTAAAGGTATAAGAATTTCTGAAAAATATATACGAAAATATAGAGATAAGTCTTTATATCCTATTATCGGTTATGTCAATTCTGAAGGGAAACCCTTATATGGTGTTGAAAAAGTATATAATAATGTTTTAGAAGGGAAACCTGGTTATCAAATTGTAAAAATTACTCCAGGAGGACGTATAGATAAAGTTTTAGAAACTGTTGAACCTATTAAAGGGATGGATTTATATCTCACAATTGATTATTATTTACAAAAATATATATATGATGAAATAGAAAAATATAAAAAACCTGGTGCTGTCATAATGTCTAATCCTAATAATGGTGATATTTTAGCTCTTGTTAGTTATCCAGCTGTTGAACCAAATTTATTTTCTTCTGGACTATCTATACAGGAATGGAAAAAAATAATTTACGATACAAAGCAACCTTTAATTAATAGAGCTATTTCTTCAGTCTATCCTCCAGGTTCTGTTATAAAACCATTTTTTGCATTAGTAGGTCTGGAAGAAGGAATTTCTCCAGAAGCAACTATCTTTTGTGATGGAAAATTCGAGTTAAAAAATTCAAAAGATAAGGTTATTGCAGAATATTATGATTGGAATATCTTTGGTCATGGCGTTACTGATCTTGTAAAATCTTTAAGAGTTTCCTGCAATCTATATTATTACAATCTGGGTTTAAATCTTGGTATTGATACTATGAGTTCATATGCAAAAATGTTTGAAATAAATAGAAAAACTGATATAGATTTAACAGGTGAAGTTAAATCTGTATTTCCAAGCAGAGAATGGAAAAAAGAAAAATTTGGAAAAGATTGGTTTATTGGAGAAACGGTTCTAACCTCTATTGGTCAAGGTTATATGCAATTCACACCTATTAGTATATTAAGATTATATAATATACTTTCAACAAAAGGTAAATATTATCAATTTCATGTTTTGAAAAGATACGTAAAAAATATGTCTGAAGATGTTGTAAATTATGAAAAAAAATTGACCTTTGTTCATAATATTAATCCTTTAGATTATTTCAATATTTTAAAGGGATTAATAGAAGTTACAACATATCCTGGAAATAGTTCTGATGGTGGAACTGCCTATCATGTTTTTAAAGATTTCAAGGGATTAGTTGCTGGAAAAACCGGAACAGCTGAAGTTACAGGCGGAAAATCAGCTCATTCATGGTTTGCGGGATTTATGCCTGCTAACAATCCTGAAGTTTCAATAGTTTCTTTTGTGGAAAATGGTGGATATGGTTCTGAAGTTGCTGCACCAATTGCAAAAAAAGCTTTAGAAAAATATTTGGAATTAAAAAATACAAATAAATAGGCGGGGGTGTTTTTTATGAAAAAAATTTTTATTTTTCTTATTGTTATTTTTTCACTAACTATTTTTTCCAATAACCTATTTATATTTAAAAATATTGGAATAATCAGCCAAGAATATCCATGGACTGATGAACTAAATATTTCTTTAGATCCAGAAGAAAATTTAGTATTTATAGAAAACGCTGAATATTATAAAGTACAAATAGCAAATTTGGAAAATATAACCTTTAAAATTATAGGAACAATTGATGATTTGAAAAATACTTTAAGTAGTCGAGTTAATATAATAAATACAAATCCTATAATCTTAAAAGATTTTTTTAATCCAAACTATATTTATTTTTACAACAATTCATTAAAATCATGGTGTAAAACAGATTCAGAAAAGTTAAGTATATTATTAAATAACAAGGTATTATATGCAAAAAATATTAAAGGACTTGTTCTTACTTCCAAACCTTTAAAATGGGATTTATTCTACAATTTAAAAACTAATGGTGATTTGTTTGTTACCTATAAAATATACGGCAAAATAAAAGATTCATATAATACTTTTTTAATTAATGAAAATTTTGATTTAAATCAACCTTTAAAAGATAATAGATTATATACCAGTAAATCTTTTGCTTTAGAAACATCTCCATCTATTCCACAAATAGTCAATGAAAGCGCTATTATCGATATGGGAGAAATTAAAACTTTTGATGGTGAATTTTCAAAGGTTATAAAATTAGGAAGTATAAAAAAATATGAAGATATAAATTATTTAGAAATTAATTTTTATTCCAGATCCTTTAATAATAAATATCTATCTATTATAAGGGAATTTGAAAACACTAAAGAAAACGGTTTGGGTATTCCACTTATCCCTGGAAAAATATATTTGTTTTCTAAAAAAGATAATATTGAATATTTAAACAAAGTATCCAACATATCAAAAACCGCTGTAAATTCTAAAGGTGAATTTTATATAGGGGAATCTTGGAATTCTTTTTCGAATTTAGAAATTCTAAACGAAATAAAAACAAAAAATTATGTTGAAAAAACATTTAAATTCAATGTTACTTCACCAGGAAAAACAAGAATAACTATTACAGGTCAAGCTATGAAATTATTAAATATTAAAGGAAATTACATAAATAAATTTGAAAACTCTGACAAAATCTCTGTTTATATTAACGGAAATCAAGAAATTGTATTAACCATCAGAAGTTATATCAATTATTAAAGGAGGAAAAAATGAATATTGTTTTCGATTTAGATGGTACGCTTATAAAAACAGAAAATATTGCTTTACCAGCAATTAGAAATGTCTTAAAATCTCTTGGATACAATCATAATATTCCAGATGATGAAATATTTAAATATATTGGCTATACTATTGATGAAATATTTGAAGGGCTATTAAAAACTACAGATAAAAATATTATTAATAAAGCTATAGAATTATTGGATGAATATGAAACCGAAATAATAAAAACCTCAAATTATAATAACCTTTTTTTTGATGGTGCGTTTGAAGTTTTGGAAAATTTAAAAGAGAAAAAACATATTTTGTATATTCTTTCAAACTGCAATATTAAATATCTAAATGCATTATTGGACAAAGGTTTAAACAAATATATTGATTCACCACATTGCGCTGAAATGTATAATTGGCAAGAAAAAGATGTTGTTTTAAAGAAAATTTCAAATGGAAAAAAAGATTTTATTATGATTGGGGATAGGCATAAGGATATAGAAGCTGCCAAAAAAAACGGATTTCTCTCTATAGGTTGTGCATATGGATTCGGAGAAGATGAAGTAAAAGATGCTGATTATATTGTTCATGATATTAAAGAAATACTTCCAATTATTGATAATCTAAAATAATTTTAAAAAACTGAATTTTTTCTATATGTCAGATTATAATCAAGTAATACCCCACCGGAGGTGTGTTTGCGAAATATATTGAGGAAGTAAAATAAATCGGGCAAAGATGCCCGTAAAAAATTATAAACAAAAAAGCGCTTGAGAATTTTCCCAGGCGCTTTTAATTGTCAAAAGTTATTTTATTTCTCTTTTACCTCTATTATAATTTCTAACTGCAATGTTTGATCTCTAAAATCTGGCGGGTTTTCTTTCCATTCTTCCAATTTTGTTTTTGTTTCATCAATATATTCTTCATAACATAATTCACAACTTCCAGAACGATAAAATTTTATAAATTTAACTTTATCTTTTTCTTCGATTAAAGCTTGATTTTCATCATTATCTTCGTATAATACATCTTTTACAATTTCTAATGTTTGAACATCTTTTATTTCACTTTGAAAATATTCTTCAACTGCTTTATAATTTTTTAATCTTTTAAAAATTCTTTTATGCATATTTACCTCCTAATAATGATATTTTTCATTATTATTTATTTTAAAAGCTCTATATATTTGCTCTAATAATAACAAAACTGCCATTTCATGCGTAAATGTCATTCTTGATATTGAAAGCAAGAAATCTGCATTTTTCCTTATTTCTTCATGATGTCCTAAAGGCCCACCAATAAAAAAAGATATATTCTTTCTGCCTATTCTCCATTTTTCTATTTTATTTGCAAATTCTATTGAAGACAATTCCTTTCCTCTTTCATCTAAAACAACTTTAAAAACATCTGGAAGATAATATTTTGCAAATTTTTCTTTATCCTGTTTTTTATATTCTTCAGAGGTTATTTTATTTAAATCTGTTGATAAAGGTAATTCTATTAATTCAACTCTATCGTATTTTTTATTCCATTTCAAATATTGTTCAATTCCAGATTTTATAAATTTTGTTTTTGGTTTTCCTATTACAAAAATCTTAATCACAATTACCACCTATTCATTGTCTATATAATTATCTTCAGAAAATCTTTCTGTTGTTGAAATACCTTTTGTTACTAATCCTAATAAAAATGAGAATGTTATTATCTGACTTCCACCATATGAAACAAGAGGTAATGGAACTCCTGTAACAGGCATTATACCAAGAGCCATACCAATATTTTCATATACATGAAAAAATATTATCGTAATTGTTCCGAAATATATATATTTCCAAAATTTTCTCCTTGTCTTTTTTGCATATACATATATTCTGTATATCAATAACGCATATATTATTAATACAAATAAAATACCTAAAAAACCCAATTCTTCTCCAATTACCGAGATAATAAAATCATTATGATCTTCTGGAACAAAGTCTGATAAATTCATAAAACCATTTAAATAACCTTTTCCAAAAAATCCACCTGAACCAATTGCTCTAATAGATTGCAATGTATTATAAGCAACACTCGCAGCATTTTTTTCAGGAAATAAAAATCCAACTATTCTTGCACGTTGATAATCTTCCATAAAATAGAAAGCAAATGGGGAAGAAAATAACATTAAAAACAATGATGTTTTCCATGTTTTTTCATGTTCTCCAGATATATATGTCAATAAGAACCACAATCCAAATGTAAATAATGTCATTCCTAAATCCGGTTGTTTAAATATTAAACCTAAACCTATTAAAGTTGTAAATGATAAAATATAATATGCCTTTTTATTCTTTTCAGCTAAATATTTCGCAAAAATAACTAGAGTAAATATTAAAAATAAATGCGATGGCTGTATTCCAACAGGTCCAACTCTTATCCATCTTTTTGCACCATATCTGGCTCTTTCAAAAACTAACACATACATTAATAAAAATAATGTTATTGTATATAAATGAACTATTATACTTTTTAGAATTCTTTCTTTTAGAAAAAAAGTAAAGAAAAAAATTATTATTCCTAAAAATGAAAATATAATTTGTTTATAATAATTATCTTCAATATATTCACCATATGTTGCTGTTCTTACCATAAAAATACCAAAAATTAAAAGAGTTATATATATAAAAGGAACAATATATTCAAACTTTCTCATTCGCTCAAATGGTTCTACGTTTATTCTCACAGATACTTCCTCCTCAAAAATTCAATAAATTTACTCGATAAAATTGGATCGAATTGTGTACCTGCATTTCTTCTTATTTCTTCTATTATTTCATCAATCCTCATTTCTTTTTTGTACGGTCTTTCTGTTCTCATTGCATCAAAACTATCTGCAAGAGAAATTATCCTAGAAAAGTATGGTATATTTTCTTCTTTTAAACCATCTGGATATCCGGTTCCGTCCCATCTCTCATGATGATGTCTAACTATAATGGAAAATTCATTTAAATATTCATTTTTAGATAATAATTCATAACTTTTTACTGGATGTTCTTTTATAATTTCATATTCTTCATCATTTAATTTACCAGGTTTATTTAATATTGTTTGTGGAATAAAAAATTTTCCTATGTCATGTGTGATGCTCGACCAATAAAGTTTTTTTATTTTTTCTTTAGATAGATTTATAAATTCTGCAAATTCTGTTGAATATTTTGCCACTCTTTCTGAATGACCTTTTGTATATTTATCATAATATTCAAGCGCTTTAATAAGAGCTAATATAATATTCTTATGTAACTTTCCTTCCTCTTTAGAGACTCTTTTTAATCTTATAAATACTGAAGAAATTATGCTCAAAGTTTCAACGAGTTTTACACTTTCTTCTGATATATCTACTTCTCTATCTGTATCAAGGGCTATCTGACCAATTATAATATCGTTTATCTTTAAAGGTACTAATATGCTCTTTTTTATTGGAATTGTTGCTTCTTTTATCATTTTGTAATTTTTATTATCTAATAATATTTTATCTTCGCTAATTATATCCTCAACAATTTTTGATTTTTTCGCATAAATAAAATTTTTTTCAGGAAAAACAACATGTTTTAATATTTCAAAATTATGCCCATAGGTTGAAATAAATTTCCAGTTTTTATTTTCTTTAATTACGATACTACCATATTTTACTTCTGGTATCATATCTATTGATAATTTCAAAAATTCATCAAAGAATTTTTTTTCATCAAAATCCTGTAAACTCATATTCCCTATTATTTTGATAATACTTTCAAATTTTTTAATATATTGTTCTAATTTTTTATTGGTTTCTATTAATTCTTCATTCATAGCATTAGTTTCTTCATAAGCACTTTCTAATTCAATTTTGTTATTTTTCATTTTTATTATCATTTCATTAAATGCTTTTCTCATATTTTCAAATTCTACTATTTTAAATTCTTTATTATATGGTTCTACTTTTGATTCTCTTATATATTCAGAAAAATCTTTTACTGGCTCTATCATGTTTTTTTCTAAAAATCTTACGAATAATGTTTTTATTATATAGTATAATACAATAACAATAAAAAATAAAATCAAAGATAAGTAAAAAAATGTATAAACCTTTCCCTTAAAACTTATTACATAATAATATTTTGTTGAATAAAATCTATATTCTTTGTATTTTATAAAAAAATTTTTTATTGGTTTCGTGCTCACTATTTTTTCATCATCTAATAAAAATTCTTTTACTTGATTTAGCATAGAATCTTTATCAATTTCAAATATTAAAAGGCCCTGAAAAATTTCTTGATTCTCTATCAATTTATAAAAATACGGCATTATATAAAACAAGCTATCTTTTGTGTTAAATTTAATATATTTACCTTTCTCTAAATCTTTTATTTTATTTTTTATTTCAAGCTTTAAATTATTATTCAAAAATTTTTCTGGATATCCTTTATCAATCACATCCGAAAGTGGTTTATAGTCAATTATTGATTTTATATACATATTGTTATTTACAACGTCTTCTAAAACTTTTTTTGAGTCAACAGCATAAACATAAGAATTTGTGACTAACTTTATATCGTTAAAAATAGAATTTTCTTGAAATTCTATTGTTTTTAATATTTTATTATATTGTACATCCATTCTTTTTTCAGCATCAAAAGCTATAATATGGTAAATGAAAACAATCCATATTATATAGAGAATTATAAATAATAATGAAAAAATTATTTTTATATTATTTTTAAACCACTTTTTTAAAGAAATCATAATTTACTCACCTATTAAATTTTCTCTTCTATATTTTAATATTAAAGGATTTATTTTTTCTAAAAGATCCTTTGTTTTAACACCTATTCCAACATCGTTTTTTGTTAATGGCTCTTTATAAATTTTAACAGGATGTTTTTTCATTAAATATATTGCATTTACCAAATCAAAAAATGCACCATCAACTTTTTTACTTAGAACTGCATTTAAGCATTCTTCATTTGTTTCATATACTGTATAAATAATATCTTTTCCATATTTTTTCCATTTTAAAACTGTTTTATATCCCGTTGAATCATTTTTAACCGCAAAAGATTTTATTTCACTTTTTTCATTATCCTTTAGTTCTAAAATAACAAGCCCTGTTGTTAAATATGGAATAGTGAATTTTATGTGTTTTTTTCTTTCATCTGTTATATGTATTCCACCAATTATCATATCCATTTCTTTTAATCCATTTTCTATTAAATCAGAAAAATTATATATGTATATTTCTACTTTTTCATTTAAATCTTTTGAAAGCATTTTTATTAAATTTATATCTATACCCTTTAATAAATATCCATCATTTACTTCTTCAAAATAAGCATATGGCTCCGTTAATGCGATACCAACTTTTATTATTCCAAATGAAATACTCATAAAAAGCAAAATTATTATTAACAATACATTTTTCATAAAATCCTCCTTGTAGTATAATAAATATATGTTGGTAACTATTTTTTTTAAATTATAACATATTTCTTGAATTATTTCCAAGGAGGAAACTATGATTGAAAATAATATTACGATTAATATAATTGGACCAGGGAAGGTTGGGAGAAGTTTATACAATTGTTTTAAGGAAAAACATATAAAAACGCTTTTAATAGATAAAAATTGGGATTATAAAAATAAGAAATTAAACGGAATTGTTTTAATTACAACACAAGATGAAAATATAATTCCTGTTTGGAATATTTTGCAAAAACATGATTTAACAAAAATTTTAGCCATAGGACATTGTAGCGGATATCTGGATTCAAGTTTCTTTGATAATATTCCACATTTCTCTATTCATCCAAATTTTCCATTTTCTTCAATAAAAAAATGCCATGAAATTAAAAATATTACTTGGGGTATAGAAGGTGATGAAATTGGAATTACTTTTGCAAAAGAAATAATTAACATTTTAAATGGAAAATATGTTATAATACCACAAAATAAAAAGGGAATATATCATTTAGCTGCAGTTATTGCTTCAAATTTTTCTTATGTTTTGATAAAAATGGCAAAAGATTTATATGATGAAATTGAAATAAAAGATATAAATCATTTATTGGATTTATCAATAAATTCATTAAATAATATAAAGAAAATTGGGTTAAAAAATGCCTTAACTGGCCCTGTAGCAAGAAATGACTTTAATACTATAAATAATGAAAGAGATATTTTTGGTGAAATATTAGGAAATGTTGAAGTTTATGATTTTTTTATAAAGCTGCTATATAAAATCAAGGAGGATGATTGATATGAGTATAAAATGTTTTTTAAAGATGAAAAACAAAGAAAAAATAGCAATGATTACTGCCTATGATTACATAAGTGCAAAGATTGCTGAAGCTGCTGGAATAGATATGATTCTTGTTGGCGATTCAGCATCTAATGTTATGTTAGGAAATAGTGACACAATAAAAATAGGAATGGATGAAATGCTCATTTTCATTAAAGCTGTAAAAATGGGGGCTCCAAATACCTTTGTTGTAGGAGATATGCCGTTTTTAAGTTATCAAATTTCTGAAAGTGAAGCGATAAAAAATGCTGGTCTTATTTTAAAAGCCGGTGCTGATGCCGTTAAACTCGAAGGTGGAAAAAACGTTGCTCCTTTAATAAGGAAAATGGTGGAATATGGAATACCTGTAATGGGACATATTGGTTTTACTCCTCAATCCTATAAACAAATAGGTATATCCTCTAAAGGAAAAACAAAAACAGAAGAAGATTTACTTATAGAAAGTGCTGTTGCACTTGATGATGCTGGCGCATTTTCTCTTGTTTTAGAAATGGTTACAGAACCTGTTGCAAAAAAAATTACAGAATCTATTTCTATACCAACGATTGGAATTGGTGCTGGAAGATTTTGTGATGGACAGGTGTTAGTATGGCATGACTTTCTTGGTCTGAATAGAGATTTTGAACCAAAATTTCTCAAGAAATATTTAAATGGTTTTGATTTGTTTAAAAAAGCTATTGAAAATTATTCAAAAGAAGTAAAAGATGGTACTTTTCCATCTATTAAAAATGTTTTTAAACCTATAGATATAGAAAGTAGTGATCAAAAATAATAGGCGATAAACTTATATATTTTGATACTATTGATTCTACAAATAAAGTATTAAAAGAACATTGGAAGGATTTACCTTCTGAAACTGTTGTATGGGCATCTAAACAAACTGGTGGATATGGAAGAATGAAAAGAGAATGGGTTTCAAAAAGGGGTGGTTTATGGTTTTCTGTTTTATTTAAACCAAAAAACAGACCTATGAATCCTTGGCATTATGTTAGACTTTATACTATGGCTGTAAAAGACGTTTTATTAAAATATAGGTTAAAAAGCATTATAAAATGGCCAAATGATTTATTAGTTAATGAAAAAAAGATATGTGGCATATTAGGAGAAGGTATTTACACAGGAAAAACTTTTGCAGCGATTATTGTTGGTGTTGGATTAAATGTAAATAATGAGATTCCTGATAACTTAAAAAATATTGCTACAAGTTATATTGAAGAAAAAAACAAAGAACTCAATCTAAAAAAATTATTAAAACAAATTAATTCTATAGCTTATTATAAATATTATCTTAAATATTTTAAAAACAATACAATTTCCATTTTTACAAAGAAATGGATAAGTAATCTTAACATTAAAAATGGGGATTTAATAAAAATTATATCGCAAAATGTGGAAAAACATGGTAAAATTGTTTCAATACATGGTGATTATTTAGAAGTTCAATTTGAAGATGGTATTATAGAAAATGTTTATGCTGGTGAAGTTTCAGTACGAAAGGAGAGTGTTTAATATGGATATTGATCCAAAAAAATTAAAAGTATTATTAACTGAAGAACAAATTCTTGCAAAAGCTAAAGAATTAGGAAAACAAATAACTGAATATTATAAGAATATTAAAGAAGAAATTGTTGCTGTTTGCGCTTTAAAAGGTTCTGTTCATTTTTTCTCTGATTTAGTAAAAAATATAGATCATGATATGACATATCATTTTGTACGAGTGTCAAGTTATCATGGTGGAACAGAATCCAGTGGAAAAATAACTGTAAATAGCTGGGTTAAAGAAAATTTAGAAAATAAACATATTCTCCTTATTGAGGACATTGTTGATACTGGAAATACAATACGCTTTTTAATTGATGAATTCAAAAAGCAAAAACCTGCTTCAATAAAATTAACTTCTCTTCTCATAAAAAATGCGCATGATCATGGAATACATGTAGACTTCCCAGGTTTTGAAATTGATAATTATTTCGTTATTGGTTATGGCCTTGATTATGATGAAAAATATAGAAATTTACCTTTTATTGGCTATGTTGAATAACATAATTCTTATATGATTATTATATCGAATTTATGGTATAATAATTATGCTGGATTGTTTTTAATAAATTAATAACTGGGGGTGCTCTTATGAATTTTGATATTAAAGAATATGTGAAAAATGTTAGAGAAGCTGCTGAATATATAAAAAGCAAAATTTCTGATAAACCAGAAATTGCTATTGTGTTAGGTTCTGGATTACACGGAATTGCTGATAAATTGGAAAATCCTTTGAATATTTCTTATACTGATATTCCAAATTTTCCTGTTTCAACCGCTCCAGGACACAAAGGAGAATTGTTATTTGGAAAAATCTCAGGAAAAAATGTTATGTTAATGAATGGAAGATTCCATTATTATGAAGGATATACAATGAAAGAGGTTACATTTCCAATTAGAGTAATGCAAGAATTAGGTGTAAAAATATTGATCGTTACAAATGCTGCTGGTGGCATGAATCCTAATTTTGAGGTTGGAAATCCTTGCCTTATAACCGATCAAATCAATTTTATGGGCGATAATCCTTTAATTGGTCAAAATTGTGAAGAATGGGGTCCAAGATTCCCTGATATGAGCGAGGCTTATGATAAAGATTTAACAGAAATGGCTATTTCTACAGCTAAAAAGTTAGGTATACCTATATATACTGGTGTATATTTAGGTATCACTGGTCCAACTTTTGAAACACCTGCAGAATTAAAAATGATGAGAAACTTTGGTGCAGATTTAGTTGGAATGTCGACTGTTCCAGAAGTTATTGTTGCTAATCATGCTGGAATAAAGGTATTAGGATTTTCTGCTGTAACAGATAAAGCTGTACCAGATGAATTAAAACCTGTAACTGCTGAAGAAGTTATTGAAATTGCAAATAAAACTGGAGAAAAAATCGCTGATATTATATTAGCTTTATTAGGTGAGCTTTAGAGTGAAAAGATTTTTTTTCCTTGTATTCTTAATAATATCCATAATTTCTTTTTCTCAAAAATTAGATATATATAATAAGATTTTTTATAAACCCGGCTTACACATGGAGTTATATACAGACTCCATGTTTTTGAATTTTGAATACATTCTTTTAAGTAAATACTCTTATATAAATTCATCAGAGTTGCTAAACTATGTTTGGTCCCAAGATAGAAAACTTATTGGGGGACAAATGTATGTTGAGTCAAGCTATTATACGCATGCTATTTCTTCAAGTCATGCAATTGGATTATTACAATTAAAACCTATCGTTGCTCAAGATTTTGGTATCGATAATTTGTTTAATCCTATTGATAATGTAACTGGAGCTTCTGCATATCATAGTTATTTATATAAAATATTACAATCAGAAAAATCTCAAATAGCAGCATATTATCAAGGTCCAACATCTGTTTTAAAAAACGGAATTAATTCCTCTGGATTAAATTATTATAGAAAGGTTAAAAAAGCGCAAAAAAATTACAAAAATACTAAAATCTATTCTCCGTTTTTAATTGGTGTTCAGGGAGCTGTCTCGCAAAGCTTTTTTGAATTGAACAGTTATTCAGGATTAGCTTATAAAGATTTTGAATTTTATTCAACTCAAAATATATCTTTTATAAAAAATAATAATTCTACTGAATTTAATAAAATAAATTTAAATTTTGGACTCATGTATATGCCAAAATCGAGTTTGTCTATAGGTTCAACTTATGGAACTGATTTAAATTTTTATTTGAGAATTGGATATCCTTGGTCTCAAAATATCATATCTTTAAAAAATCTTAATGATTTAGATTCATATTATTTAAATATAGAAGCCAAAAATGGCTTATGGTTAAAGATTTTTGTTGATAATGTTTTTCAAATTAATACAGGTTTTTCTGTATATGATATTAAGTTCGGAATAATATTTAATTCAAATTATAGAATAGGCATTTATATGAGTCTCTAGAGGTGAGTTTATGAACCCATTTCAAATGATTAAAGATTATTGGGAAAACTTTTCTACAAATCAAAAAATTATATATTCTATTTTAAGTGCTACGTTTGTTTTTTTGTTAATATTTCTAATCGCTTTAAACTTAAGACCTAATTATCAGGTCTTAATAAGTGGTGTGGATGAGCAGCAAGGTGGAAAAATTATAGCTAAATTAGAAGAATTGAATATTCCTTACAAAGTTGGTCCTGGCGGTTCAATAATGGTTCCCGAAAAATATAATAAATATGAGTTGTGGATGAAACTTGCTCTTAACGGTGTTTTAGGAAATCAAATTCAGGGTTATGAACTGCTACAAAAACAAAATTTTGGTGCTACAAGTTATGATAAACAGGTGAATTATCAAATTGCTCTTGAAGGGGAACTATCCAGATCAATTTCTACAATGAAAGGGATACAATATGCAAGGGTGCATATTGTTATGCCGTCGAGAACATATTATACACCCGCTGATAAATCAAAACCTACGGCTTCAGTTTTATTATTTTTAGAGCCTGGCGCAAATATAGATTCTGGTCAGGTAAAAGCTATAATGGATTTTGTCGCTGGTGCTGTTCAAAATTTAGACCCTAAGGATGTTAAAGTTGTTGATAACAATTCAAGAAATTTAAGCGCACAGGTTATTTCTGAAGGAAATATTGCTGATGCTGCTACAAAATTTGATTTAAAAAGAAAAATTGAAGAGTATTATACACAAAAAATTGAAAATAAATTACAGCAAGTTTTTGGTGTAGGTGCAATTGTTGTTATTCCAGAAGTTGAATTGAATTGGCAAAAAATTGAAGAAGAATCAAGAAAAGTACAACCTGTAAATAAAACAGCTGGATTAATTGTAAGTGAACAAAAAGAATCAGAAGAAAAATATTCTACTTCTGGTACTTCAAACATTCCTGGTGTAGATTCTAATGTTCCTCCTTATACAACACAAACCCCAGATAATCAAGGTTCTGATACTTATAAAACATTAAAAACAATAACCAATTATGATTTCAACGAAATATATCAAAAAGTTACTGATGATAAAAATGGTGAAATAGCTGAAAAATCTATCACAGTGTTTATAGACTTAGATAAATCACCAATACCTGAAAATGACACGACAAAAGCGCAAATAAAAAGTGCTATTTCAACTGCTACTGGTGCAACTCCAAGTAATATAAATATTTTATTTACTAAGTTTAACAAAGAATTAGAAGCTGAATATCAAAAAATTGTTCAACAAACTGAAAGAGCCAGAACAATTACCGTTATAACGATTATTTCTGTAATTTTTATTATCGTTCTTGTACTGTTAATTATAGGTATAATAAACCTTAATAAAAAAAGAAAAGCTCGAAAAACTATTCTTGAAAGGAAGAAAAAACTTGAAGAAGCTGCAACACGTGCTATTGAAGAAATTGAACCTGAAATTACCGAAGTTACTGAAGATCAAAAGGTTTTTGAAAAACTTACAAAGATTGTTGATCAAAGTGTAGATGATGTTGTTGAAATACTAAAATATTGGATTAATCAATAATTAGAGGTGATAAAATGGCTGCAAATAAAGGAAATACTGCAACTGGTTTAAGAAAAGCAGCTATCTTAGTAGTTTTGGTTGGACCTGAAAGAGCCTCAAAATTACTAACAGAATTAACAGAAGAAGAGGTTGAAATGCTAACTTTAGAAGTTGCAAATTTAGGAAAAATTTCTGATGAAGAAAAAAGTGCTGTTTTAAATGAGTTTTTTGAATTGATGAAAGTAAAAGAGTTTATTAAAGAAGGTGGCGTTGATTACGCTAAAAAATTGCTTGAGGAAGCTTTTGGGCCAGAACAAGCTATTAAGATTATTGAAAATCTTGTTACAAACTTACAAGTTAAACCATTTGATTTCTTAAAAAGAATTGATGTCGCTCAAATTATTAATGTTTTACAAAATGAACATCCGCAAACTGTTGCTCTGGTATTATGTTATTTACCACCTGCTGCTGCTGCTCAAGTTATTGCTGGACTACCTGAAGATTTGCAGGTAGATGTTATAAAAAGGATTTCTATTATGGATAGAGCTACTCCAGATGTTGTTAAGGAGGTGGAGAGCCGTATGAAAGATAGATTATCCTCATTTGCCGCTCAACCTTT
Source organism: Marinitoga hydrogenitolerans DSM 16785 (assembly GCF_900129175.1). NCBI lineage: Bacteria > Thermotogati > Thermotogota > Thermotogae > Petrotogales > Petrotogaceae > Marinitoga > Marinitoga hydrogenitolerans. The sequence continues at coordinate 8,436 of NZ_FQUI01000012.1, read as the reverse complement.
TAGTCAGGTTGGTGGAATAGAAACTACCGCTGAAATAATGAACAATATCGATAGAACAGTATCAAAAAATATATTTGATAGATTATCTGAATCAGATCCTAAATTATCTGAAGAAATTAGAAAGAAAATGTTCGTATTTGAAGATATTCTTAAACTCGATGACAGAACTATACAAAGAATACTCAGAGAAGTTGATACACGTGACTTAACCTTATCTCTAAAAGGTGCTTCAGAAGATTTAAAAGAAAAAATCCTTACAAATATGTCTCAAAGAGCTGCCCAAATGATTCAAGAAGAATTGGAATTCATGGGTCCTGTTAGGTTAAAAGATGTTGATGAAGCTCAACAAAGAATTGTTGCTATTATTAGAAAACTCGAAGAATCCGGTGAAATTATTATTGCTGGTGGAGGAGGAGAAGAGTTAATTGTTTAATAAAAGAATTATTAAAGGACAATACGTTATATATGAATCACCCGAAAATGTTCAAGAATTAGAAAAAGAAACTGCCGAAAACATCGCAAAAAAAGTTATCGAAGATGCCGAAAAAGAAGCTAAAGAAATAATTGAAAAAGCTAAAAAAGAAGCTGAAAATATAATTAATGAAGCTCATTTAGCTTATGCTGAAGAAGTTGAAAAAGGTAGAAAAGAAGGAAAAGAACAGGCTGAATATGAGCTGAATAATATTATTCAGCAGTATTCTTTACAGTTAAATAATTTACTGGATTCTTTTAGTAAATCTATTAATCTAGAAATATATAATACACGAATTTTGCTTTTTAATATATTAAAATTATTAGTAAATAAATTTCTTAATATTGAAATTTTTTCATCTCCAAAATGGATAGAACATTCGCTAAATAAAATCTTAGAAAAATTTATCAACTTTGACTATATTAAAATTCATGTGAGTTCTAATATTACAAGAGATTTCCCTGAATTAATTGAAAAATTTCAATCTATTGATAATATTGAAATTGTAGAAGATATTACATTGAGTGATTTTTCAATGTCTGTTTATACTGATATGGGAAAAATTACAATCAATAAAGAAGAGATTTTAAAACAAATTATGGATATGATAGAGGAAGAATTAAATGATGAAGGATTATAATGAAATATATGAAAATATAAATAGAAAAATTCAGACTATAGATTTATTTTCTTTAGAGGGTATTGTTGATAGAATAACGGGCGTTGTTATTGAATCCAAGGGACCTGATGTATCTCTTGGAGATTTGTGTTCTATTACTTTAAGAAATGGAAATACAGCTTTATGTGAAGTTGTTGGTTTTATTGGAAATAAAGTTTTGTTAATGCCTTTTGAAGATATACATGGTTTATATGTTGGTGCTAAAGTAAAAAGATTAAACAGAAAAGTTTCAATTGGTATAACACAAAATTTATTAGGAAGAGTATTAGATGGTATAGGAAGACCTATAGATGGAAAATCTTTAAGCGTCGATAAATACCGTTCTATATATTCTCCACCACCAAATCCTCTCATTAGAAGAAAAATAGAAGAGCCTTTATCTGTTGGTGTAAAGGCTATTGATGGATTAATTACTCTTGGAAAGGGGCAAAGAATTGGTATATTTGCAGGTAGTGGTGTTGGTAAAAGTACTTTGTTGGGTATGATTGCAAGAAATACTTCAGCTGATATAAATGTTATTTCATTAATCGGGGAACGTGGAAGAGAAGTTAGAGAATTTATTGAAAGAGATTTAGGAGAGGAAGGACTAAGACGTTCTGTTGTTGTTGTTTCAACTTCAGATCAACCGGCATTAATGAGAACAAAAGCTTTACTCAGTGCTACAACAATAGCTGAATTTTTTAGGGATATGGGATATAATGTAATGTTAATGGTTGATTCATTAACTCGTTGGGCTATGGCACAAAGAGAAATAGGCCTGTCTATTGGCGAACCACCAGCAACAAGAGGTTATACACCTAGTGTTTTTGCCGATTTACCAAAAATATTAGAAAGAGCTGGTAATTCTGATAAAGGGAGTATAACCGCTATATATACTGTGCTTGTTGAAGGTGATGATTTTAATGAACCTATTTCTGATACCGTTAGAGGTATTGTTGATGGACATATTATTTTATCAAGAAGATTAGCAGAATCATCTCATTATCCTGCTATAGATGTTTTAGCAAGTATCAGTAGGTTAATGTCTGCTGTTGTTTCTTCTGAGCATTTAGATGCTGCATATATTGTTAGAGATATAATGGCTACATATAATGATGCGAAAGATTTAATCGAAGTTGGTGCATATAAAGAAGGAACAAATAAGAAAATTGATATCGCTAAGAGAGAAATTGAAAATATTAATGCGTTTTTAAAACAGGGTACGTTTGAAAGGCCAACTTTTGAAGAAATTGTGGATCAACTAAAAAAATTAGCTGAAAAATTAAAATAATATCTTATAATTTGGCTAATAACTCTTTGACTTTTCATAAGAATATATGGTAAAATAAATGTTAAAAAATTTTTGGTTGATTGGAGGATGTTTATATGCCAGCTGAGATTCTTATTCCTATGATAGGTGCGAGCATTGCTATTTTATTAGCAATCTTGATGAAAGTATCTAAATACTTTCTTTCTCCACATGCATGGAGACGCACAAGAGAAAGTTTAACGGCGTATTTGTATATTTTACCATCTATGATTATATTATCGATTTTTGTTTTTTGGCCTATTATCTATTCATTTGTTTTAAGTTTTTTTAAATGGGATTTTAAAAATCAAGCTAATCCGCAGTTTATTGGTTTAGATAATTATATACAACTATTTAAGTTAAAACATCCTGTTGAATTAACTTTTAACGTTGCTTTTTTAGGAACATTTTTCATTGTCTTTTTTATGGCATTTTTATTGAACTCTTTACTTGATTTAAAAAGAATTTCTGATAAGAAGGTTAAAAATCTAATTATTATAAACACTTTAATTGGATTAATTTCTTTTGTTTTATGGAATTTTATTTCTTATCAATTACAATGGATTATTTTCTTATGGCTTGCTTTTTCATATGTTGTAATAGCTGCAATGAAAAAAATAGAAGGAACACCTGATAAATTACTTTTAAGATTAATACTTTTCGTTGGTGTTTATATTGTTGGAACCGAATTAATAAAAATACCTGAAATTGTGAATTATTTAAGTATGGCAAAAGAAGAAGCTGATTTTCTAAAAGCTATATGGAATACAAGTTATTATGTTTTATTATCGATGCCAATAACAATTTTCTTATCTTTAATTATAGCTCTTTTATTTTATCAAGATGTCAAAGGTAAAGTTGTATTTAGAACAATTTATTTTATTCCGTTTGTAACAAGTGTTGTTGCTGTTTCTTTAGTCTGGCAATGGATATTTAATGATAATGGTTTACTAAACTATATTTTATCATTTTTTGGTGTGGAAAAAATTTTGTGGTTAAAAGATGAAAAGTGGACAATTCCAACTATAGCGATTATATCTATTTGGAAATTGGTTGGTTATTATTCAATAATTTTCTTGGCCGGTCTTCAAAATATAGATAAAAGTTATTATGAAGCGGCAGAGGTTGATGGTGCAACAACATGGCAAAAATTTGCATATATCACATGGCCTTTATTATCTCCAACAACATTTTTCATTTTAATAGTTTCTATGATTGGGGCATTTAAGGTATTCTCTGAGATATTTATTCTTTATTCAGGACTCCCAGGTCCATATAATAATAGTGGTTTAACGGTTGTTTATTATGTTTTTGAAAAATTCTATGGTGAACAAAGAATGGGACAAGCAAGTGCTGCTGCATATGTATTATTTGGAATAATATTAATATTTACATTTATACAATTTGTAGCTGGCAAAAAACGCGTCCATTACGATTCTTAAGGGGGTCTTATAATGTCTTGGTCAAAATTTACAAATACTATGGGTACTTTGATTATATATCTTTTGGTTATAGGTGGAGCAATAGTTATGGCTATGCCTTTTGCGTGGATGGTTGTGACTTCATTTAAAACGGGCAGTGAAATAGCCCAATGGCCACCTAAATGGACTTCAAAAAACTTTAAATCAGAAATTATGGTTAATATAAAAAATGCTCCTTCAACTTCATTGGGAGACCAAGGAAGTGTAAGCTTAGCTGAATTTAGAGCTTCACAAAGTGATGCTTTATATAATCCATATAAAAAAGTTTTAAGAGTTGAAGATGATCCTGTAAAAAGAGGATTGGTAACGTTAACTTTCTCAACATTAAAATATGGTGATAATAATGATTTACATAATTTAATAAATGCTATCAAAGAATATAATGCTAAATATCCTGTAATTCAAGAATTATCAAATAAGATTAATTCTCTTGAAGAAAACCCAGAAAACTTTGAAAACTTTTATTTTTCATTATATTCAACATCTAATGGATTATTCAAAAAAGCTCAAATTTTAAAATCCTTAGACAAAGAACTGAAAAATTCGATAAATTATATTGATAAATTTATTAAACTATCAATCGATAGATTACCTTACTTAAAAATTAAAGATTCTGACAATTCAGTAATAAAAAATGAAAAAATCGGGAAAAAAGAAGAATTAAAGAATTATTTGATAAATCTAAAAAAAGATTTAGAAAATATTTCTTCTTTAATTCAAGTATATTCTAGAGGTACAGGAATCATTTCAAATGACGAAATTAATGCTATAATAGAAAAAATGAATTCTGTCAATTTTAAGTCTTTTACAGATATGTATCTGAGAAAAGTTAACAGGCTATTAGAAAAAAACATCTATAATTCCATAATATACAATAAAAATACCTTAAACTTTAAAGTTTTCTTTGAAAATAAATTTAGAGATAATCAAGAATATTCATCTGAGAAAAATATGATAAAATTTAGCGTCCCTACAAAAAAAATTATGAAAGATTCTTTTATTAAAAATTTAAGTTTATCAGATATACCAGATAAATTCAAAAAAGCTATTGACGAAAATGTCGATGTTTTTAAAATTAAAGACAATTTTGTTTTAAATTTAGAACATGATTTTAATAACCTTGTTTTAGAAAAATTAAAAATAAATTCCGAAGATTTATCAAGAACACTAATGATTATAAGAAGTCTTTCAAAAATAAATATTGTAAATTTAGATAATGTTGATAAATATTTGAATATTTTCGATGCAGAATTTATAAAGGAGAAAAATATTGATAAAAGTATATTACTAGAATTATCTTCTCTAAGAAAAACTTATAATAATATTCTAGAAAAGTTTAATAAATTATATTCAGATTCTATTTCAATAGTTAAAATAATTGATGCTCCAGATTTCATAGATAAAATATATTACAGGAACTATTCAAATATAGAAATACATTTTAAAAATGTTTATGCTTTATGGTTCCTTGATGATCAACCAACTATGAAAGCAAAATTTTCTACTTCAGAAATATTTGCTAACGTATTTGAAAATTATGTTGAAGCATGGAATGCTGCACCATTCTCAAAATATTATATAAATACTGTATTTATGGCAACATCTACAACTATTCTTGAAATTATTATTGCAGCAATGGCAGCTTTTGCTTTTGCAAAATTGGAATTTTGGGGTAAAAATATATTATTCACATTATTTTTAGCAACAATGATGGTTCCTGGTGAGGTTATGCTTGTTCCAAACTTCATAACAATTAGTAAATTCAGATGGCTTGATACATATTATGCATTAATTATTCCATGGATAGTTAGTGTATTTGCTATATTCTTATTAAGACAACAATTCTTAACTATTCCAAATGATTTGTGGGATGCTGCAAAAATAGATGGTAGTAGTAGTTGGAGATTTTTATGGACTGTAATGGTTCCTTTAAGCAAACCTGCATTAATAACAGGTGCTTTGCTAAAATTCGTTGGAAGTTGGAATGCCTTCTTATGGGTATTAATTGTTACAAAATCACCTGAAATGAGAACATTGGCTGTCGGATTACAAACATTTACTACAGAATCTGGAACCTTATATAATCTATTAATGGCAGCTTCAACATTCTCTATAATTCCTATTATTATTCTATTCATTTTCATGCAAAAATATTTTGTAGCTGGTATCGCACGTTCCGGTTTGAAGGGGTAAAAATGGAAAGAAAAAAAATTGTTGTCGGAAAAAAAAAGAAAAAAGAAAAAAAAATTAATAGTATTAAAATAATTATTTATCTTTTCATGATTTTTATAATAATTTATTTCAGTGTACAAATGATTCGTATGTTAGTTATATATACAGAATTATCAAAAGAATACAAAAAAACACAATCTGAATTTGAAATATTAAAAAAACGGCTTTATGATATAGAAAAAGAAAGGGATATGATAAAAAAACTATTAGAAGAGAAAGGTGTGACAATAAAGGATGGAAAAATTAATTATAACTACGTCCCACAAACCGTCGAAGGAACAGCTACAGCGAGCGAAACAACTCGCTGAAGAATATGGTTTAATATACAAAAATAGGCGTCATTTAAAAACAAATAATATTTATTTCATTGTTGAGAAAAATTTAACGGTAAAATTGAAAAAGGGTGATTTTGAGTTCTTTTTTCACCCTTCTATAGTTAAAATCAGAATGAAAAATTATGTTTCAGATAAAAAGGATTATTTACTAAATAACCTTGATTTAAAAGGAAATGAAAATATCTTGGATTTAACCTTCGGTTTGGGCAGCGAAGCCTTGTTAATTGCATCTCAATTAACAGATGGTAAATTAATTGGTTTAGAAGGAGCTTTTCCTATTTATTTTGTAGTAAAAGAAAGTATTAATTATTATCCATACAAAATTAAATGGTTAAAAGAAGCTGCTAAAAAAATTGAAATAAAAAATGCTAATTATAAAAGATTTATAAGAAAACAAAAAGATAAAAGTTATGATATTATATACTGTGATCCAATGTTTGAAAATCCTGTTTTTGAATCTTCTGCATTAAATCCTTTAAGAAGATTTGCTGTTTATGAAACCTTAGAAGCAATTGATATTGAAGAAATGAAGAGAGTTGCTAAAGATAAAGTAATTATAAAAGCTCATGTAAAAGATTCTATTTGGGATAAATATAAATTTGATAAAATTGACGGAAGTAAAAATTCTGGTGTATTTTATGGGGTGATTTATTTAAAATGAAAATACCTGTTATATTAGGACCAACTGCTGTTGGGAAAACAGGAATATTGACACAATTAGGAAATGAATTTGAAGTTGTTTCATGTGATTCAAGGCAAATATATAAGTATATGAATATTGGAACTGCTAAACCTACAAAAGATGAACAAAAAAAAATAAAACATCACTTAATTGATTTTATTGAACCCGATCAATATTATAATGCTTATTTGTATAGATTGGACGCATTAAAAATTATTGAAGATATTTTAAACAGAGGTAAAATACCTATTATTTCTGGAGGTACTGGACTTTATTTTGATGCTATTTATAAAGGTTTTTTTGAATCTCCAAGTTCTTTAACTTTAAGAAGCTACTTAAGAAAATTAGAAAATTCTCAGCCTGGTATTATTAGGGAAATTTTAAAAGATGTGGATCCTGAAAGTTATTTAAAGATACATCAAAATGACTTAAAAAGACTAATTAGAGCTTTAGAAATTTATATTATTTCTGGGAAAAGAATGTCTGATTTAATCAAAAGTCAGAAGACAGTTTCACCATATGATTTTAATATTATTATTTTAGATAGGGATAGAAAAGAACTACATGAAAGGATCAATTTAAGGGTTGAGCTCATGTTAAAAGATGGTTTAATTGATGAAGTAAAAAATTTAATTGCAATGGGATATAACAAAAACTTAAACTCATTGAATACTATTGGATATAAAGAAGTATTAGAATATATTGAGGGAAAATATGATTATGAAAAAATGATTCACTACATTAAAAGAAATACAAGACGTTATGCAAGAAGACAGATTATTTATTTCAGAGGATATAAAAAAGCTAAATGGATAAATTTGACTGATTTAAAGGATCCTATTAAGAAAATCAAAGAAATTATTTTTGATTAATTTTATAATTAAAAGATTTCCGGTAGGGAGTCAAATCAGTAAAAAAGAGCAAAAAGGAAATAATTCCTAACTTTGACAGCAATCTGGGAAATTTAAGGAAAATAGAACGGTAGAATGCGGGTTTGAGACGATAAAAGTATGGAAAAATAGGATTAAAAAAAATCGTGTGGTGACACAAAATATTTTAACAATAGTGTAATTTTCTTGATTTCATAGTGTTTTTGTGGTATAATATACAGTGACATTATGAAATCAAGAGGTGATTTTTATGTTTTTAAGAATTGTTAAAAATAATAAAGGAACAGAATATTTGAGAATTGTTGAAAATTATAGAGAGAACGGTAAAAACAAACAAAGGGTAATAGCAAATCTTGGTCGAGTCGATAACATAAGTG
>NZ_FQUI01000011.1 GCF_900129175.1 Marinitoga hydrogenitolerans DSM 16785 | reverse complement strand
AGTCGGTAGAGCACTGGACTGAAAATCCAGGTGTCGACAGTTCGATTCTGTCCCTGGCCACCACGAAAAATCCCCGATTCTTTCGGGGATTTTTTTGTTTTATTATTATTTATTATATTTTCCTTTTAAAATTTTTGAAATCAATTTAGATATATTTTTAGAATTTAATTTTTCATAATTACTTTTTAAAAATTCTATTATTTCAGAAATATTATTTAATGTTTTTATATCTCCTTTCCAATAAGCATATATTTTTTCTTTAGGTAATTCATTTAATATTATGTTTAAAAAATACAAACCTATATATAGGTCGTCTATATATCCAATAGGGCCAAGCAATGCTTCTGGAATTATGTCTAATGGCAGTATAATATAAGATAAAATTAACATGATTTTTCCTTTATATGTTATATCAATTTCATTATCTTTCATTAAATTTATAAACAAATAAAACAAGTTTGGTAATAAAAGCAAATATTCTTTAAATTTATTATCCTTTCCATCCTTTTTTGTCCATTGAATTATTTTTTTTTAATTTTATATAAAATTTTTCTTTTTCTTCGATATTTGAGTTTTCTATATTTTCTTTAATAAACTTACTTTCATCAAATTTATATTCTTCCATTTTTCTCACCTTTTTTGTTTTTTATAATTATACTTTTTCTTTTTAAATTTGTCAAATATATCTAAATATACTAATGTACTGCAATTTCACTCTATATATTGTGTTGTTAAAAATATTGTTACTTTTTCTTAATTGATTTTCTTTTAATTTTTGTGTATGATTCTCGAGAATGAATTTTTTGGGAGGTGGGTAAATTGGAAAATTTAGTATCTACAAAAAATGATTTTTTAGGTCGTTCGCTTAGTGTTATTAACGATTTTAGTGTTGATGAACAATTATTTTTATACAATCATACTAAGCGTTTGAAATTGAAATGGTTAAACAAAGAAGATTTATCTGAATTTAAGATTAATAAAAATGTTAGTATTTATATTGTTTTTATTGAGCCAAGTACAAGAACTAAAGAATCCTTCATTAATGCTGCAAAATTCCACGAAAAAGCTAAAGTTACTATCTTCGATTCTAATCACTCCTCGTTTAACAAGAAAGAAAGTTATGTTGATACATTTAATATGCTTACTGGTTATAGCGACTACTCCATTTTTATTGTAAGATCTAAACTTGAAGGAACATGTAAACTACTTTCTGAATCTGTTGGAAAATTTGCTGTTAGAAACAACCTTCCTATTCCCTCTTTTATCAACGCTGGTGACGGTAAACACGAACACCCTACACAAGAACTCCTTGACGAATTTACTTTCCTTGAAAAAAATAATTTTGATAATTCTTTCATTCATATTGCTCTTGTTGGTGATTTATTACACGGCAGAACTGTTCATTCAAAGGTTAATGGTTTAAAAATTTTTAAAAATGTCAAGGTTGATCTTATAGCTCCTGAAGAAATATCTTTGCCTTCTTATTATGTTGAAAAAATGAAAAATAATGGATTTGAAGTTAGATTATTTAGTTCTATTGAAAATTATTTAAAACAAAAAGATATAGCAAAAATATGGTATTTCACACGACTTCAATTAGAAAGAATGGGTGAAGATATTTTAGAAAAAGAATTTATTTTAAGAAAAGCTGTCACCTTCAAAAAAGACTTCCTTCAATTACTTCCACAAGATATTAAATTCTATCATCCTCTTCCAAGGCACAAAATTTATCCTACTATTCCTACATTTTTAGACAATCTACCTTTAAACGGATGGGAGAAACAAGCTATTAATGGTTATTGGACAAGAATCATTTTATTATCAATGTTTGGTGGTGCTTTAAATGCTGATTTTGATATCAATAATCTAAAACATGAAGAAAAAAATGAATTTGTTATCAATGCACCTATAATCAATGGAACAAAAGGAGTACAAAAAGAAGGAAAAAGAGGAATTAAACCAATAGAAAATGGAACAGTTATAGATCATATTGCTAAAGGTAAAACTTCGGATGAAATTTATTCTACTATTATGAAAATAAGAAAAATAATGAAATTGTACGATATAGATAGTGCAGACGGAATTTTTAAATCAGAAGATGGGAATTTAAAAGGATACATAAGCTTACCTGATAGATATCTTTCAAAAAAGGAAATTAAAAAACTTTCTGCAATCTCCCCTAATATAACTGTAAATATTATTAAAAATTCAAGAGTTACTGAAAAGTATAGAATTAAACTCCCACCAAAAGTATATGGTTTTGAAGAACTAAGATGCAAAAATGAAAATTGTATTACCAATCCTATCCATGGTGAAAACGTTAAGGGTTCTTTTATTAAAAATGAATATGGACAGCTTGTATGTGAATATTGCGAAACACCTCATAATTATGATGAAATCTGGAATATTTAGGTGAGAATATGAGTATATTAATAAAAAACGCAAATGTCATTTCGCATTCTACAAAAGGTACATACAATGTATACATCAAAGATAATATTATATATGAGATTTCAAGAAATAAAAAAAAGGCAGATATTATTATTGACGCTAATGGATTAACATTAATTCCGGGAATTATCGATATGCACACACATTTAAGAGAACCTGGTTTTGAGTATAAAGAAGCAATAAAAACAGGGTTAAGCGCCGCTGTCCATGGCGGCGTTACTACAATAGGAGTTATGCCAAATACTAATCCAGCAATGGATAATTTAGAAATAATAAAATTTGTTGAAAATAAAGCAAAAAAAGTGAAATTAGGAAAGGTAATTCCTATTCCAACTATCACAAAAAAAAGAAAAGGCGAAGAGTTAAATAATTTAATGTTTTTTTTTAATAACGGTTATAGATTTTTCTCAGATGATGGAAATCCTGTATGGAATGATGAGTTAATGCTAAATGCACTGAATATTGTAAAAAAATTTAATGGAGTTATTATTAATCACTGTGAAGATAAACGTTTTTTAAATATTCCTCTTTTTGAATCACTTATGGTTGCAAGAGATATGGAAATATCAAAATTTACAAAAGGGCATGTTCATATCGCTCATATTTCAACGGGCAATAGTATTGATTTGATAAAATATGCAAAAATTAATAATTTAAATGTGAGTTGTGAGATTACATTTCATCACTTACTTTTAAACAATTATGAAAAAGACCCTTTTAAAAAAATTAATCCTCCATTACCTGATGTTGAAACACAAAGATATTTAATTGAAAATATTGATTATATAGATATGATAGTTAGCGATCATGCCCCTCATTCACTAGATGAAAAAAATAAATCTTTTGATGAAGCGTTAAATGGGATATCTGGATTGGATATATTTTTTCCGGCAATAGTTGAAATTCATAATAAGTATAGAATAGATTTAGATTATTTAATAGAAAAAATTACATACAATTCTGCAAAAGTTTTTTCATTAAAAAATATTGGGGACATTAAAGAAGGGTATAATGCTGATCTTGTTTTGGTTGATACTGAAAAAAAATGGAATGGAAAAATTTTTTCAAAAGGAAAAAATTTACCCTATAAAGATTTACAAGGAAGAGTTTTTTATACTATTGTTGATGGTGAAATTAAATATAGTGAGGTGAAGTTATTATGAAAGCTGTAGTGAAAAATATAGAAACCACAAAGAATTATATTTTATTAACTGTTGAAACGGAAAAGGAATTAAAAATAGAACCTGGTCAGTTCGTCATGTTAAAATTAAAACATTATGATTTTGGAAAACCTTTTTCCGTGACTTATCAAGAAGGAAAAATTATAAAATTTTTAATTGCAGTTGTAGGTGAAATGACAAAAGAAATGTTGAAATTGAAAACAAATGAGGAAATTGCTATTAGGGGTGCTTATGGAATTCCGTTTATAGAAAAAATTGATCAAAATAAAAAATATGTATTACTTGGTGGAGACTGTGGTTCAGCACCTTTAATTCATTTCTCAGAAAAATATCCACATCTTGTTAAAGAAAAAATATACGGATTTGCAACTTCAGAAATTAAGAAAATACTTAATGTAGAAGGGTTACATATAGATAAAGAAAGCAACATGAATTTATTAGAGAAAGCTAATACTATAAATATTAGTAGTGATGATGCTTTCTTAATATGTGGCAGTATGGATATGATTAAAACAGTAAAAAATTATTTTAAAAACAATAAAATTTATGCTTCGTTAGAAGCAAGAATGGCATGTGGTATTGGAATTTGTAAGGGTTGCCCCATAAAAACCACAGAAGGAATTAAAATGATATGTAAAGATGGTCCTATTTTCGATTTAAGTGAGGTGGAATTAGAATGGTAGAGGTATGTGGTGTTAAATTTAAAAATCCTATTATTATTGCATCTGGACCAGGTGGAAATGGTAAGGAGTTAGCAAAATATATTGATTTAAATAAACTTGGTGGATTCACTGCAAAAACTGTTACTCCTGATGAAAAAGAAGGAAATCCTCCACCAAGAATTGTTAATGTAAAATCCGGAATAATTAATTCTATAGGATTACAAAATCCGGGAATAGAGAAATTTATTAAAAATGATTTACCTTTTTTAGAAAATTTAGACACTAATGTTATTTTAAGTATTGGAGGAGATAAAAAATCTGATTATATAAAATTAATTGAAAGCCTTAATAATTCATCGGCTGCTTTTTTTGAATTAAATCTTTCATGTCCAAATGTAGGAAAAAATGGAATCCCGCTTGGAATTGATGAAATTGCAATTCTTGATCTGGTAAAAGAAGCAAAGAAAATATCGAAAAAACCTATTTTTATAAAACTTGGAGTTGAAACTTTTCTAGAAGATTTAGTTGAAGCTGCTGTAAAAGGTGGTGCAGACGGTGTAACTTTAATTAATTCACCAAAAGGTTTGAAAATAGATATAAATAAAAAGAAACCTATTTTAAAAAAGGGGGTTGGTGGTTTTAGCGGTCCTGCTATAAAACCCATTGCACTTGCAACAATATTCAGAATAAGAAAAAAATTTAAAAAATTGACTATTATTGGTATGGGTGGTGTATTTAGCTATGAAGATGCTATTGAGTTTATAATGGCTGGAGCTAATCTTGTTGGGGTTGGGTCAGGAGTTATGGCTGATCCTGAGATACCCATAAAAATTATTGATGACTTAGATAAATATTTTAAAAGAGTAAATTATGAAGATATTTTATCTTGCGCTGTGGAGGGTTTTTATGTTTGATAAATATATTGAAAGAAAAAATGATGTGAATTCAGTATTATTAGTAGGTCTTGATAGTGATATTAATAGAATTGATGGTGATATTTTAGATTTTAATAAAAAAATTATAGATGAAACTTTTGATCTTGTTTGTGGTTATAAGATAAATATTGCCTTTTATGAAAAATTGGGTCCAAAAGGATTAGAAATTCTTGAAAAAACTATAGAATATATTAAATATAATCCAGATATTCCTATTATATTAGATGCTAAAAGAGGAGATATTGGAAATACTGCAAAAGCTTATGCTGAATATTATTTTGAAAAATTAAAAATTGATTCTTTAACTATAAATCCGCTTATGGGAATAGACACTTTAGAACCATATTTGGAATATAATAATTCCCATGTGTTTGCTCTTGCTTTGACATCTAATAAAGGGGCTTATGATTTTGAAATTCCTGGAGAATTGTATTTGAAAATTGCAAAAAAAATGAATGAATTAAATAAAAAACATAGAAATAAAATAGGTATAGTTGTTGGTGCAACAAATGCTAAATTCATTAAAGAAATAACTGCTGTTACAGATAATATGCTATTTTTAATCCCTGGTATAGGTTCACAAGGTGGAAGCATTGAAGCGTTATTTAATAATCTCAATGGATATGATAATATTGTTATTAATGTTTCAAGAGCTATTATTTTTGATGAAAATCCTAGAAAAAAGGTTATAGAATTTAATAACGTTATTAACAAATGGAGGGAATGATATGGACATAGAAAATCTTTTAAAGAAAACTAAAGCTATTTTAAACGGTCATTTTTTATTATCTTCTGGTCTTCATTCTGATACTTATATCCAATGTGCTCAAGTATTAAAATATCCAAAATATGCTGAAATTTTAGGCAATTTGTTATCAGAAAAATTCAATGAAAAACCTGATTATATTGTTTCTCCTGCACTTGGTGGATTAATTATAGGATACGAGGTTGCAAGAGCATTTAATGTTCCTTTCTTATTTACAGAAAGAAATAAAGAAGGTAAAATGGAATTAAGAAGAAATTTTTATATTGAAGAAAATAAAAAAGTTATAATTATTGAAGATGTGATAACTACTGGAAAATCAACCCTGGAAGTGGTTGAATCTATTAAAGATTTTAAACCAAATATTTTAGGATTTGGTTGTATTGTTAATAGAAGCAAAAAAGAATTTTTAAATGAATATCCTATTAAATCATTAATTGAAATAAATGCTAAAACTTTTACATCTAATGAATGCCCTATGTGCAAAAACAATATAAAACTCGTAAAACCTGGAAGTAGAAAATAAAACAAACATCTAATTTTTAGTTTTATTCAAAAAAATTATTTACACAAACTTTTACACATTACCAATAAAAAAGCTCCCTATTAATTATGGGAGCTTTTTGAAATCATAGAAAGTATTCCCATATTGGTAATTTTTTCATTAGGTTACCTCCAAATTTTTCTCTTGACTTAATTATAGCATATATAAAGCATCTACAATCCATTCTCCTTCTGAAATTGAAAATGTTAAAATTGAAAAAATTAAAAATATAAATACCATTTGGATTTTTTTCATAAATATCCCTCCCATCATCATGATTTAATTCCTCTTATATGCTATAATATTACTATATAATAAATATTCATATTAGAGGTGGAATATGTTAGGCATTAGAGGGGCAACTTCAATAGAAAAAAATGAAATAGAACATATAAAAAAACGCTCTATTGAATTATATAATAAAATTTTGGAAAAAAATGATATTCAAAATATTGTTACAATACTTTGCTCTGTAACTCCGGATATAACCGCATATAATCCTATTACCGCTATCAGAGAAGAATTCAAATTAGATAAGCTTCCTTTAATGACTTTTCAGGAAGCTATGTTTGAAGGTTCAAAAAAAGGAATTATTAGATTTTTGATTCTATGCGAAAGCAAAACACAAAATTTTGTGTTCTTACATGATGCAAAAAGCTTGAGAGAAGATTTATATTAATTTATTTTGTAGATTCTCTTATTATTAATTCTGGTTTTAATACTATTCCTTTTATTTTCTTTTGTTTCCCATTAATTATTTTTAACATTAATTCAGCAGCTTTGTATCCCATTTCATAAATAGGTTGTTTTACTGTTGTTAATGATGGTTTATAATGTTTGCTAAAAAGAATATCATCAAATCCTGTTACACTAACATCTTCTGGGATTTTTATTTTTCTTTCTTGAAGAGAATCTATAATACCATATGCAATCAAATCATTACCTCCAATTATAACTTCAGGTAATGATTTTATATTTTTTCCAAACTTATATCCTGCTTCGTAAGAAAAGTTTGTATATATATGATTATATTTTTTTATCTTTTTTTCTTTCATGAATTCTAAAAATGTTTCATATCTTATTCTAGCACTAAATGTATTTTGATTCCCATTTACAAAGTAAAAACTTCTTTTTCCACTATTATATAAATAATTTAACAATTCTAGAATTCCTGATTTGTTGTCACATATTACATAAGATGCATTTATTCCTTCTAAAATTCTATCAAGAAATACTATTTTAATGCCTTTTTCTATCAACTTTTCTAATACTGGATTATATGAACCTGTACCAGTAAAGATTATGCCATCTATATGTTTAGATATAAATGTGTTTATTATTTTTGTTTCCATTTCTAAATCTTGATCAGAATTACTTAACAAAAGGGTATACCCTTCTTTTTTTAGGTAGTCCTCAACTCCTTTTACAATATTCGGAAAAAAAGGATTTGTTATATCAGGTATTACAAATCCTATTGTTTTTGTTTTACCTTTTCTTAAGCTTTGGGCTATTATGTTAGGCTTATAATTTAATTTTTTGATAGCCTGTTCAACTTTGATTTTTAATTCTTCATTGACATAAGAACTGTTATTAATCACTCTTGATACAGTTGAAATAGAAACACCTGCTTCTTTAGCAACATCTCGAATACTAGCTCTTTTCATGATATTACTCCTTTCAAGAAAAATGGGGGAATATCCCCCATTACATATTATTTTACCACAAGTTTTAAATTTACAGGTATATAAATTGTCTGTGTTTCTAAATATTCAACAGCTTTTTTTACTGCCAATTCGCCCATTAATGATGGTTGCTGTGCAACTGTTGCAGCCATTTCCCCATTTTTAACAGCATTTACTGCATCAGGAATTGCATCGAACCCTACAACAACTATTTTTCCTAATTTCCCTTCTGATTTAATTGCTTCTATTGCACCTAAAGCCATTTCATCATTTTGTGCAAAAACTGCATCAATTTCAGGATATGCCTGTAATAAATTTTCCATTACTGATAACCCTTCAGCTCTATTAAAGTTTGCTGTTTGTTTTGCTATAAGTTTTAAACCTGGATATTTCTTTAATTCAGTTTCAAACCCTAAGCCTCTATCTCTTGCTGCTGATGTTCCAGGAATTCCTACTAATTCTACTACGTTTCCTTTACCGTTTAAAAGATCTGCGATATATTTTGCGGCCATTGCTCCACCTGCAACATTATCAGATGCAATGTGTAAAATAACTTTTCCGCCATTTGCAGCTCTATCTACTGTAATTACTGGTATTCCTGCATTGTTTGCTTCTTCAACAGCTGCGACTATGGCATCACTATCAGTTGGGTTAATGATAATTAAATCAACTCTTTGTTGTACAAGGTCTTCGATATCATTTAATTGTTTATATGGTTTATCTTGTGCATCAACAACAACTATATCTACACCCTGGTTAACTGCTTCTTGTAATGCACCATTTCTTAGTTCAACAAAAAATGGGTTGTTCAATGTTGAAAGAGATAACCCAATCTTAATACTAAACACGGATAAAGATAAAATCATAATAAATACTACCAACCATACTGCTCTTTTCATAACTACACCCCCTATTAATCTTCCCTTTCCAACAAAACTGCAATAAGAATTACTATACCTTTTACAGCTTGTTGATAAAAGGGAGATACATTTAATAAATTAAGACCATTATTTATTATTCCCATTATTAATGCTCCAAATATAGTACCAACAACACTTCCTTTTCCACCTGATAAACTTGCACCACCTAATACTACAGCAGCAATAGCATCTAATTCGTATCCAGTACCAAATGTTGGTTGGGCGCTATTAAGTCTTGCTGTTAAAAGCATGGCACTTACAGCTGATAAAACACCACTAATCATATATATAATTATCTTGTATTTTACAACTTTAACACCACTAAGTTTTGCAGCAGTTTCATTTCCGCCAATTGCATACGTATACAACCCCAACTTAGTATTTGAAGATATGAACCATATTAAAGCGAATGTTCCTAGCATTATTAGTATTGGGTATGGCATTCCAAATAAATATCCTCTTCCTATAATTCTAAATGTTGATGGAAATCCTGTAATCGGCATTCCTTGAGTATATACTAATGTTAAACTTCTTCCTATGGCCATAGTAGCCAATGTAACAATAAATGGTTGAATCCTTCCTTTTGCTATAATAAAGCCATTAACAAATCCCATTAATGCACCTACAACTAATGCTATAACAATTCCCAAAAACACAGAACCTGTTTTTAAAACAGAAGCCATTATAACTGCAGATAATGCAAAAATAGAACCAACGGATAAATCTATACCACCAGAAATTATAACCATTGTCATTCCAAAAGCCATTACTGCCTGAATTGACACCTGTCTAAAAACATTAATTATATTAGATACTGTAAGAAACCTATCGCTTAGAATGGAGAACAAAATAGAAATGCCTATGAATCCTACAATAGCTGGATATTCTTTCATCTTCTTTAAAATAATTTTTTTATCCATCAAATATCAACTCCAGTAGCTAATTTTAAAATATTTTCTTGTGTTATTTCATCACCTTCCAATATTCCCATATTTTTGCCTCTGTGCATAACTAAAACTCTATCGCATAAACTTACTATCTCAGGTAATTCTGAAGATACAAAAATTACTCCATTGCCATTATTTGCTAATCTATTAACAATGTTATATACTTCAACTTTTGCACCAACATCTATCCCTCTTGTAGGTTCTACTAAAAACACAACCTTAGGATCTCTTTTTAAAACTTTTGAAATAACGACCTTTTGTTGATTCCCACCTGATAAGTTACCTGTTTTTTGCTTATATGATGTTGCTTTTATTGAGTATTTTTTTATCTCTTCTTCTGCTATTTTATTTGCATTCTTCCAAAAAAGAATACCGTATTTTTCTACTAATTTTATATTTTGTAGAATAATATTTCTTACAATATCTAAATCTAAAACTAAACCCATACTTTTTCTATCTTCTGGAACTAATGCTATACCATAATCTAAAGCCTTATTTGGGTCTTTTATTTTTTTAATCTCTCTATTATTTATAATTAATTCATCCCACTTTGCTGGCATATAACCATATATCCCTAAAGGAATTTCAGATTTTCCTGATCCTACTAAACCTGCAATTCCAAATATCTCACCTTTTTTTACTTCAAAAGAAACATTCTTCACCAATTTTCCTATATTTAAATTTTTTATAGAAAATACTACTTCATCTTTAGTTTCATTATATTTTGGGAACATCTCTTTTATATTTCTTCCAACCATCATATTAATCAAATCTTCTTGAGAAAAATCTTTTACCAATCCACTCCCAATATACTTACCATCTCTTAAAACAGTGACTTTATCTGCTATTTCAAATACTTCTTCTAATCTATGCGAGATAAATATAATACCTATCCCTTGATTTTTTAACTCTTTTACAATTCTAAATAAATTATGGGTTTCATGTTCTGTAATAGAGGCGGTCGGTTCATCCATTATAATTATTTTTGATTTTAGGGATAATGATTTAGCTATCGCCACTAATTGCTTTTCTGAGGTATTTAATTCTTTTACTAATGATTCTGCTTTAATATTAAAATTATTTTTTGACAATATTTCCTGTGCTTTTTTTATTAATTGCTTTTTATTTATCAATGATTTTTGAATATTTCCAACGTATATATTCTCTGCAACTGTTAAATCTTCAAACAAATTTAATTCTTGATGTATTGTAGCAATGCCATTATTTATAGCCTCAGAAGGAGATGAAAAATTTATTTCTTTTCCATTATAATAAATTTTACCCTCATCTGCTTTATAGACTCCACCTATTATTTTTATCAAGGTACTTTTTCCTGCACCATTTTCTCCTAACAATGCATGAACTTCTCCAAAATCAAGTTCAAGATTAACTTTATCTAAAGCAAGTACTCCTGGAAATCGTTTTGTTATATTTTGTAATTTCAATAACATTAAAATATCACTCCTGAAACAAAAATAGCATTAAAATAAGGTTTTACTTCACCTGTTCTAACAACTGCTTTACTATTATTAGCAATTTTTTTAAGTTCTTCGTGAGATACTATTTCAATATTTTTATTTATTTTTTTCATCATAGATATGAATTCTTCACTTGATTCCTTGGCAATTATAATTTTTTCAATTGATAATTCTTTTAATATGCTTTTTACAACTTCTTCCAAGCTAGGAATTCCTTTGTCAACTACTAAATCAATTTTTTTTACGTTATTAGAAATTGGAAAACCCATATCTACAACTGCAATTTTATCCGTATGACCCATAGATGCAACAATTGAAGATATTTCGGAATTAAAAATACCTGTTTTTTTCATTTTAATTCACTCCCTTCAGAAAACGTTTTCGAAAACGTTTTCTGAAATAAGAATAACATATTTTACATATTATTCAAAATATGATAAACAATAGTTATAAATAATTAAAGAAGATTATTTTCATTTATACAAAAAATTTTCGTTATAGCCAATAAAACATTTATTAATCAAATATTTGTATTTATGAAACTTTCACTGTATTCTGGGCAGATTTCTTTAAAATTGCACCATTTGCAGTTATATTTTGAAGTTTTTGCAGGAAAGAATGCTTCTGATTTGGGGATATTTTTTTCTTTATCATCTAAATATTCTTCCATGACGGTTATTTTTTCTTCTATAAATTTTTCTACTTCTAATAATTCATTTTTGCCATATTTCCTTTTTTCAAATGTTCCTTCATATAAATATTCGTTAATAAGTGTAATCTTATTTAAATCAATATTATAATTTTTATATGCATATAATGCATATAATTTTAATTGAAATTCATCATCAGATGATTTTTTACCAGTTTTCCAATCAATAATATATATTTCATTGTTTTTTTCATACATTAAATCTACTATAGAATATATTTTATAATCTCTTATGAAAAAAGAAGGATAATTTTTTTCTTTATCTATTTCGATAATTTTTATTCCATTTTGCAAGTCTTTTAATGTATTAGAATTAAAGTAATTGTTAAGTAAGACGTTTGTTTTTTCTTTTATTTCTTTTCCTAACTTATCTTCAAATAGATTTCTGTTTTTATAGTAAACTGAATAAAACATGGTATAATTTTTAGGATCTAATTCCCATTCTTTTCTCAATTTGTATGAAGAATATACAGCTTTATTAAATTCTTTTCCTATATAATTAATAGCACTTTTTATATCTTTTATTTTTAAAGCTGTTATATTATTTGCTATATATTTGTGTATTAATGCTCCTAAAAATTGTTCTATTGTCGTTAGTTTGGTTAGCCTATATGCTTTTCTTGACCTTTCTGAAGCAGTTCTTTCCCAACCACCCCACATTAAAAATTTCGAATAATAATAAGCTCTTGGACATTTCATTAATGTTTTATATTTAGAAAATGACCATGATTTTTCCGGATATTTAGAAATCATAATTTCTCCTTTCAATACATTTTATATTTTAAATTATATACTATCAAAAGTCAAAATTCAAGAGTTGATTATATTATGAAAATGCTGTAAAATAAAAAAAGAAAGAGAATGAGGAGGTTACTATGAATTTTTTAGAAATTTTATATGAGGCCATTGAATTAGAAAAAGAAGCTGAAATAAAAGCCATGATTAATGAAATAAAGCAATATGGAAAAAATAGGGAAAAGATCGGTCGAGCTATAAATAACTTAAATGGCAAATATATTGTAAAAGAAATGGGAAGGCTTCATTTAATTAAATTTGGAAGGAAAGAATCTTTTAAAACCGATATATCAGTTGGAGATATTGTTTTAGTAAGCAAAGGAAACCCATTAAAAAGCGAGTTAACCGGTTCTGTTACGGAAATTGGAAATAAATATATTATAATAGCATTTTCAAATAATCCTCCTATATGGGTTCAAAAATCAAAAAATATAAGAATAGATTTATATTTAAATGAAATTACTTTCAAAAGAATGCAAAATGCTATTTTAAAATTACATTACGCTGAAGGTAAATTAAAAATATTAAAATCCATTATTTTAGGAAATAAAAAGCCAAAAATACCTAAAAAAATGAATTTAACCTTTTTTGATACAGCATTAAATAATTCTCAAAAAGAAGCTGTCAAAAAAGCATCAGGAAGTGAAGATGTTTTTTTAATTCATGGTCCACCAGGTACAGGAAAAACCAGAACATTAACTGAAGTAATATTACAGGAAATAAAATTAGGTAAAAAAGTTTTGGCGACAGCAGACTCAAATACTGCAACAGACAATTTGTTGTTTAATCTTGTTAAATATTCTCATATTAAAGTGTGCAGACTGGGGCATCCGACACGAATAGATACAAAATTAAAACAACATTCATTATTTTATCTCGTTGAAAATCACCATGAATATAAAAAGATTAATGAAATTAGAGAAAAAGCTATGAAATTATCTGAAGAAAGAGATAATTATATTAAACCCACACCACAATTTAGACGAGGATTAACTGATTCTCAAATAGAAAAATATGCTTTAAAAGAAAGAGGAACCAGAGGGATATTTCCAAAAGCTATGAAATCAATGTATAACTGGATCAAATTAAATAACGAAGTACAAGAATTATATAATAAAGCAAGAAGATTGGAAAACGATTTAATAAAAAAAATTATTTCGGAAAGTGATGTTATAGTTAGCACAAATAGTTCCGCTGGAATCGAGGAATTAGAAGAAATTAAATTTGATACAATTGTTATTGATGAAGGATCGCAAGCAACAGAGCCTTCATGTTATATTCCAATAGTTCACGGTAAAAAAATCATTATGGGTGGAGATCATAAACAGTTGCCTCCAACAATATTAAATAATAAAGCAAAGAAAGTTTTATCAAGAACCTTATTTGAAAAATTAATAAATCTATATCCGGAAAATTCATCTATATTAACAATTCAATATAGAATGAATGAGGCTATAATGCAATTTTCTAATAATAAGTTTTATAATGGTATATTGAAAAGTCATAAAACGGTAAAAAATAAAACTTTAAATATAAAAGCAAATTATTTTGAATATCCTTATAATGAAATTTTAGATAAAACACCTATCGTATTTGTTGATACTTCTTTAGTTCCTGAAAAATTTGAAGTAATGAAAAAAGGATCAACTTCAAAGTATAACCCTTTTGAAGCTAAAATTATTATAAGAATTGCAAATATATTAAATAATGAAAAGATTGATTTTGGAGTTATTTCACCATATAACGATCAGGTAAAATTTTTAAAAGAGAAAATCGAAGGAACTGTAAATACTGTTGATGGATTTCAAGGCAAAGAAAAAGATGTAATAATCTTTTCATTAACGAGAAGCAATGAAGAAGGTTTAATTGGTTTTTTAACTGATGAAAGGAGATTAAATGTTGCTATAACAAGAGCAAAAAGAAAATTAATAATAATTGGAAATATCAAAACTATTGAAAAATATACATTATTCAAAGAGTTTATTGAATATATTAAAACAAATGGAAAAATTATCACATTAATTAATTTGGACCATTAAAGTTATAATTTTTGAAATGAAATTGAAAAAGTTAATTTGTGCTCTTGTGATATAATAATTTAAAAATGATGAAAAGAGGTGTATTATGTTAGTTAAAAGGGTTTTTAATTTTGCTGCTGCACATAATTTAATAAAATATCATGGAAAGTGTGAATCTTTACATGGACATAATTATAGATTAGAGGTTACTGTAAAAGGAACAACAAACGATGAGGGTATGGTTATTGATTTTTTGGAATTAAAAAAAATTGTGAAAGAAGAAGTTTTAAATATACTTGATCATTCATATCTCAATGATATTATAGAACAACCTACTGCAGAAAACATTTCTATGTGGATTTGGAATAAACTAGAAAAAAAATTAAAAAGAAAAAATTGCAATTTATATGAGATTGCTTTATATGAAACAGAAAATAATATTGTATACTACAGGGGTGAATGAATTGAAAGATGTTCAATCCGAATTAGATAGTAGAGGGATATATATCCATGGTGTTGGAATTTCTGATCTTGAATATCCTATAATTTTTAATGGTAATCATACAATTGGTAGTTTTACTATGCTTGTTGATTTAGATGAAAATGTTAGAGGAACCCATATGAGTAGATTTGTAGAAGTTTTAAATAAATATTATGATAATTTATCTGAAAAAAAATTATTAGATATGAGTGAAGAATTAAAAAATGTGTTAGAAGCAAAAAAAGCTTATATTAAAGTTTCTTTTCCTTATTTTTCTTTAAAAAAAGCTCCTATTACAAAATTAGAAAGTTATACTAAATGTGACGTTACTTACGAAGTTATTGATGATGAAATTAAATTATATTTAGCTATACCTATAATTACATTGTGCCCATGTTCGAAGGCTATTTCTAACTATGGTGCCCATAATCAAAGAGCTCTAGTTGAAATAGGATTAAAATTAAATGATGAAATCAAATTAGAAGAAATAGCTAAATATGTTGAAAAATCTTCTAGTGGTATGGTTTTTTCATTATTAAAAAGAGAAGATGAAAAATATGTCACTGAACATATGTATGATAATCCACACTTTGTTGAAGATGTCGTTAGAGATTTAAGTGTGTTTTTAGAAAATGATAATCGAATTGGAGGATATAAAATTAAAGTAATTAGTTATGAAAGTATACACAATCACAATGCTTTTTCTGAAAGAGAGGGAAAAGCATGGTAAGAATTAGAATGTTTGAGGATATTGATTTAGAAAAAGAGATTCATGTTGATCCTAACAGTATTCCAATATTTAAATCAAAAATGGAACATTATTATATTCTAATAGAAGAAATTGATGTCACAAGTGCAAATATCATCAAACAAGAAATGTTATCTCGTGGTGGAGATGTTGCTATTCATAAATATGCTATTAATCATAAAATTGATAAAACTAATATTCTTTTAATAGGAACAAAAAAACAATACGATTTATTAATAAAAAAATTATCTACAATGAATTATTGGGATATACCAAAGGTTAAAGAGTCTTTAGATAAGGTATTTAAAAATATAAAAAAAAGAAAGTGGGAGTATACAATAAATAATAACAGAAATCTTTCTCTTGGTGAAAATTCCAAAATTATGGGTATTTTAAATATAACTCCTGATTCTTTTCACGCTCCAAGTAGAATTAAAAGTGTTGAACAGGCTATTGAACAAGCTAAAAAAATGATCAAAGAAGGCGCTGAAATACTTGATATTGGTGCAGAATCTACAAGACCAGGTTCAGAAAGTGTTGAATTAAAAGAAGAAATAGAAAGAGTTATACCTGTAATAAAAGAATTAAGAAGTGAATTTAGTGATATTGTTTTAAGCGTTGATACTTATAAATCAGAAGTTGCTAAACTCGCTATTGAAAATGGCGCTGATATTATTAATGATATTTCTGGAATGCGCTTTGATAAAAATATGGTAAATGTTGTTGCTGAAGCTAAATTACCTATTGTTATTATGCATATTAAAGGCACACCAAAAAATATGCAAAAGAATCCATATTATGAAAATTGTATAAGTGAATTGATGGAATATTTTGAGGAAAGAATAGAATATGCCAATAAACATGGTATAGATCAAATTATTATTGATCCTGGTTTCGGTTTTGGAAAAAGAGTACAGGATAATCTTAATTTAAGTTTTAACATCTCTGAATTTAGGGCTTTAGGTTATCCTATATTGATGGGACATTCAAGAAAAAGTACAATTGGAAATATTCTAAACCTTCCTGATACTAAAGATAGATTAGAAGGAACTTTAGCTTTAACTTCTTATTATGCTTTAAAGAATATTGAGATAATAAGAGTTCATGATGTTCAAGAGAATTATAGGGTTGTAAAAACAATAGAAGCACTAAGGGGGTATAAAAAATATTAAGTGCAATTGCTTTAGGTTCTAATGTTGGAAATAAACTGAAAAATATTGAGAAAGCTATAGAATTATTGTCTAAAAAAACTAAAATCATAAAAGTTTCTGATATATATGAAACGGAACCATGGGGATTCAAAGATCAGGATATTTTCTTGAACGCCTGTGTGTTGATAGACACAGAACTAACGCCTGAAGAACTTTTAAAATTATGTAAAAATATAGAAAAAACTTTAAAAAGAAAACACAGATTCAAATGGGGTCCGAGAGAAATTGATCTTGATATTTTATATTATGAAGATATCATCTTAGAAAAAGAGAATTTAAATATACCTCATAAACATATGTTTGATAGAGATTTTGTCATCGTTCCTCTTAATGATATCTCACCTAATTGGAAACATCCTATTTTTAAAAAAACCGTTGAAGAAAGATTCAATGAAATAAATAAAGACACTATAAAAAAATATGAAATGGAGCTTTAAAGCTCCATTTTTCTTTTATTCATATACAATTAATATTATAATATTATAATTGCAAATGGTTTGCATTTGCAAATGATTTTTATTTGGAGGTGATGTTTATGAAAAAATACATGTTATTATTGTTTTTAATTATCGGTGTTATTAGTTATTCAATTAATATTTCTGTCTCTATCTATCCATATTACTTGATATTAAAAGATATTGTGGATGTTAATGATAACATTAATGTTATTGTTCCCGCAGGAAAAAGCCCTCACACTTATTCTATTTCCTCAAAAGATCTTATTAAAATTTATAAAAGCGACTTAATAATTTTCAATGGGTTAAATTCAGAAATATTTATAAAAAACATTATTTCTAACTTAAAAAATAAAAATATACCTTTTCTCTATATTTCCGAATTAATCCCGAAAAATGAATTAATATTGAATGACAATGATGAACATTATAATTCTGGCAACGATGAACGTGTTTATTACAACCCCCATATATGGCTAAATCCACATTTAACTTACACTTATATTATACCTGGTATTGTTAATGAACTAATCAAAATAAATCCTGAAAAAAAAGAGATTTATGAAACAAATGCTGAAATATTAAAAGATAAACTAAAATTTTTGGATGCATATTTATTAATAAAATCACACGAAATCGATGGAAGTATCATTACTTTTCATAATTCATTTCCTTATTTTACAAAGAGATACAATATTAATATTGCTGGTGTAATTGAGAATTCTCCCGGAGTTGAACCATCTATTTCTGAAATAAAAAGACTTTCTGATTTAGCTAAAAAGAATAAGGTTAAAGCTCTATTTTCAGAACCACAATTAAATAAAAAATTAGCGGAAAAGTTAGCTAAAATATTAAGAATTAATTTAGGCGAATTAGACCCTTTAGGATCAAATTATAATTCTATTGATGAGCTTTATTTGATGAATTTTTTAAATATATTAAATGCTGTAAGGTGATATTATGAAGTTAACGAAACCTCGAAGAGACATTTTAGATTTATATAAAAAGATAGATTATCCTTTAAACGCTGAAGAAATTTATAATCTTTTAAATAATGAATATGATTTATCTACTATATATAGAAATTTAAATCTTTTTGAAAAAGAAAATATTTTAAAATCTATTGTTTTTTCTGATAAGATAACTTATTATTATAAGCCTAAAGGACATTTTCACTTTATATATTGTACAAAATGCAAAAAGTTTGAACGTCTGGATTTATGTTTTGAAAAGCAATTTAAAGACTATATAGAAAATAATATTCAATTTGAAATAACAGATCACATTTTATATTTTGAAGGTATATGTAAGGATTGTCAAAGAGAAGGTGAAAAAAATGCGTGAAAAAATTATTTCAGTTAAAGATTTGAGCTATAATGTGGAAAATACTGAAATTTTAAAATTTATTAATTTTGATATTTATAAAAATGATTTTGTAGGAATAATAGGACCAAATGGTGCTGGAAAATCAACTTTAATAAAAATATTAGTTGGTGAAATAAAAAATTATATTGGCAGTGTGAATATCAATGGGAAAATAGGGTATGTTCCACAAAAAGACGAATTCGACAGAACATTCCCTATCAGAGCTTTTGAAGTCGCTTTAATGGGTATGTATAATGAAGTTGGTGTTTTTAAAAGGTATAAGAAAAAACATTATGAAAAGGTTAGAAATATTATGAAAATGCTTGATATTGAATATTTATATAATAGAAATGTAGGAAAGCTTTCAGGTGGAGAGTATCAAAGATTAAGTTTAGCCAGGGCATTAGTAAGTGATCCTGATATTTTAATATTGGATGAACCAGAAGCTGGTGTAGATAGTAATGCTCAAAAAATAATATATTCTATTTTGGAAGATCTTAATAAAAAAGGTATGACTATAATTTTAGTAAGTCATGATATTTCTATGGTTTTAAAAAAAGTTAATACTGTTATGTGCCTAAACAAAACTTTACATTGTCATAAAAACTCAATTGATATGACTTCAGATGACTTGAAAAAGATATATTCAGAAGAATTAGAATTACTCGTTCATATTGATAAGCCATTGAAAGTGGTGAGTAGAAATGATTGAATTATTTTCTTATGATTTTATAATATACGCAATTTTAGCTGCTATTTTATCCAGTTTTAGCGCTTCTATTCTGTCAAATTATATTGTTTTAAAAAAGATGGAATTCATTGGTGAGGGCGCTGCACATACTGCTTTTGGTGGTATTGCTTTAGCTGTGCTATTTGATTTTAACATTGATATTATTAGTATTATTACAGCTATCCTATTCGGAACAGCTATTTATTTCATAGGCAAAAAAGAAAAGATAAGTGAAAATAGTGTTATAGGCATGCTACTATCTTTTTCAATGGCTTTAGGTGTAATCTTTTTATATCTTAAACCTGGATATACACCAGAAATTTCAAGTTATTTGTTTGGCGATATCTTAATGGTTAATAGTCAAGATGTGAAAATACTTGGTATTGTATCTTTTATTATATTATTCCTTGTCATTGCGTTTAATAAAGAATTAAAATATTACGCATATAATTCAAGAATGGCAAAAAATTTCGGCGTACCTATAAATTTGATAAATTATATTTTCTTAATCATTGTCTCTATAGTGGTGGTAACTTCTGTCAAAATCATTGGTATTATTTTAGTTACTTCTTTACTTATTACACCTGGTGTAATAGCTAAATTATTTGCAAAGTCTTTAAATCAAATGATTGTTATTTCCAGTTTTATAGGTATATTATCTGGGTTTTTAGGAATTGTTATTGCATATTTTATCGATATTCCACCTGGCCCCTCTATTGTGGTTACACTATTTTCTTTGTTTCTAATTTCTTATTCAATTAACTATTTAAAAAACAAGACTTTTGTTAACAAATAAGATAAATTCCATTATAATTATGAAAAACTGAAAATAATTATGGTATAATTATTTTATATCAAACTAAAAGAGAGGTGAATTTTATGGATTATTTTAGTTGTAGCGAAGATCCTTTGTCTAGACCCCCATAAAATATATATAAAGGAGGAATTAATATGGTAAAATTTTATAGCAGAATTGAACACAGGTTAGTGGAGACAAAAAGCTTTTCTCAAGATGCATTAATTAAAGTTGTGAACCCTTCACAGGATGAAGTTCATATGTTATCAAGCTTGTTAAATTTTGATCCGGATTTTATCAGCGATTCGCTTGATGAAGATGAAAGAGCACGTATTGAAATTGATGAAGATACAATTTTATTAATTCTAAAAGTTCCCATGAGAAATGAAGAAAATGAAAAAATTCCTTACAAAACTGTTTCTTTGGGTATTATAATTGGCAAAAATTACATCTTATTATCAATGAGGCAGGAGATAGATTTTATTGATAAGATGATCGGAACAGGTCTTTTAAATCCACATAAAAAAAGTAAAATGATCTTTCAAATATTTTATAAAAATGCCAAATTATTTTTGGATTACTTAAAAGAAATAAATAAAACTATTGATTTAGTTGAGGAAGAATTACATAGATCCATGAAAAACTATGAACTTGAAACATTGATGTATCTTGAGAAAAGTTTAGTGTACTTCACCACATCATTAAGGTCAAATGAAATAATGATGGAAAAACTTTTAAAAGGAAAGATACTTCCATTATATGAAGATGATCAAGATTTATTAGAAGATACATTAATAGAAAATAGACAAGCTATTGAGGTTACTAATATATACAGTAATATTTTATCTGGAATGATGGATGCTTATGCATCAGTTATATCTAATAATTTAAATATTGTGATGAAAATTTTGACTGTTGTAACTATATTGCTTCAGGTACCTACTATTTTAACAAGTTTTTATGGAATGAATGTAAGACTTCCATTTCAGGAAAATCCTTTGGTTTATATAAATATAATTATTTCATCAATTATAATTATGTTTATGACGTTTTTATGGTTTAAAGGGAAAAAGTGGTTATAATAAAAGGATTCTCTAACGAGAATCCTTTTTTGTTTATTCGAAGAATTCCAAATCTTCTTTCAATATGTTCATTGCAATTTCTTTATCTATTGTTGAAATTACCCCAATTGGTGCAAAAATATAATTTTTATCATATCCGACCTTTTTAATATTCTTTGGTAATAATTCATCTGGATGTTTTCTATGTTGCCCATGAATAGATGTTAGTATTTTTTGATTAAATCTAGATCTCGTTAAAACCCCACCAGTTCCAAATATATATTTTATAGCTGTTAAATCCTTCCCTTGTGCTATTGTCTTTCTTCCTAATGGTGTATAAATATGTTTTTTCTTTCCTGCATGTCTTCTAATACCCTCAATAAAACAATATTCAGCAAGCTCTGACATAAACTTTTCATTTTCTTCTTTTTTAGGATATGGTGATATTTCTTTTACTAATTCGTCAAAACTAGAAAATTTCCCTCTCAAGATTTTTTCTCCTATTAATTCTATTACTGTATGCGCATTAACAAAAACACCCATATCTCCTTCAACTGTACGTTTAGCAATTGGTTCTGGACTTATCATAATACTTTGAATTTCAGGATCTCCTTCAGTCACAGAATCAACATCAGTAGTAGCACCACCAATATCAACTGTTAAAACATGTTCA
The DNA here is from genome assembly GCF_900129175.1 of Marinitoga hydrogenitolerans DSM 16785. NCBI lineage: Bacteria > Thermotogati > Thermotogota > Thermotogae > Petrotogales > Petrotogaceae > Marinitoga > Marinitoga hydrogenitolerans. The sequence continues at coordinate 31,739 of NZ_FQUI01000011.1, read as the reverse complement.
TACATTTCACTTAATAATTGTGTTGTTCTCATTACTGCAGCTGGCGTTGGAATTATTTTTTCATCAACGTATTCTTCTATTTTTTCCATTCCAGGTGCATGAATAATATGCTCAGAAAAAACTTCTTGTATAACTTTTCTTGCTGGTTCTACGTTTAATTGATCAACTTTTGGATATACATTTTCTGTTATATATAACTTTTTATTAGATAAAATTTCTTTAATTTCATCTACTACTGCAATATTACCAGCATATATTATTGGAACTTTTATAGGTAAATCTTTGAGCAATTCTGCATTGTGTAAGACTGTTTCTTCTTCTCCATAATCAACTCCACCTGCTAAAAAGATAAGATTAGGTTTTATTTCCAGAATTTTTTTTATATGCGATTTTCTCATTTTTCCAGCAGTAACGTATTTTATAACTCCACCTGCGCCTAACGCTGCTTCTCGAGAAGCTTTTACTGTCATATCATATACTAAGCCGTGAACAGTCATTTTAAGTCCACCTGCAGCAGAAGAAGTTGCAAGAAATTTATTCCATGATACTTTTTCACCTAATTTATTTTCTATTATTTTTAAAGCTTTTTCTATACCAATAGTTATATCTCCCTCATTAATTGTGGTATAGTATTCACCTTGAGCTAAAATTAAAGGCTTTTTAGAATCTATTTTATCAAAAGCTGTTACAATAGTAGTTGTACTACCTATTTCAGCCGTTAATAAATCTACTTTCATTATTTCACCTCATCTATATATTCAAATAATCTATTCAGCCCCTTTTCTAATGTTTCTATGGAATTAGCATATGATATTCTTATGAATCCTTTTGCTCCAAATCCACTACCAGGAATTACTGCTAATTTTTTTGTTTTTAATAATTGATTTGCAAAATTAAAATCATCATTATCATATTTGGAAATATTTATAAATAAATAAAATGCACCATGTGGATGTACATATTCAAGATCAACTTCTTTCATCTTTTCCATTACAAATTTTCTTCTTTCATTAAACTTGTCTATATAGTAATCAATATCAACATCAAAAGCTGCAAGTGCTCCATATTGTGCAGGAGTATTTATATTTGAAGATATATGACTTTGTATCTTTTTTATTTCTCTTGATATTTCGATAGGAGCTACAGAATAACCAACTCTCCAACCTGTCATTGACCATGTTTTTGAAAATGCATTTATAATTATTGTTTTTTCTCTTAATTCTGAAATTTGAGTTGGAGAATAAAATTCACCTTCAAATACTAATTTTTCATATACTTCATCACTAATTAAATATATATTTTTGTTCTTAATCAAATTGTATATTTCGAAAAATGTTTCTTCTGGATATACTGCACCTGTTGGATTATTTGGTGAATTTATTATAATTGCTTTTGTTTTTTCACTTAAATATGGTTCTATATCAACTGCTCGTGGAATAAAATTATTTTTAAATTTTAATGGAACATGTATGGGAATACCTCTTGCTAATTTTATTTGAGCTTCATAACTTACCCACGACGGGTCTAATACAATTACTTCATCACCAGGATTTAATAAAGCCAGTAATGTATTGTATAACGCTTGTTTTCCTCCATTTGAAACTACAATGTTTTCTGCAGTATATTCTGTTTTTCTCGATGAATTTATAAATTTAGCAATTTTTTTTCTTAATTCTAATACTCCAGCTGAGTTTGTATATTTTGTCTTTCCTTCAATCATAGCTTTATATGCATTTTCGATAATTTCTTTAGGGGTAATAAAATCTGGCTCACCTGCAGTTAACTTTACCACATCATAACCTGCTTTTTCCATTTCAATTGCTTTAGCATTTAATTCTAAAGTTATTGATGGTTGAATACTTTTAACAATCTTTGATATCAAGATTATCCCTCCAATTTATTTTAGTCAATCTTATTTTACTCTCTTATGAAAAAATTTTCAATATCGATTATGATTTATTTTTGTTAAAATTTAAACAAAAAAACAAAAAAGCTCTTTTTTACTTACTTAATAACAAAAAATGAGCAATATCAATTGCTCATTTCATTATTCACTATATTCAATTTTTAAATTCATTTTTTCAAGCTTTTCAAACAATTTTTCATAACCTCTAAAAATATGATCCACATTATTTATTATGGTTTCACCATCAGCAATTAAAGATGCAATTAAAAGAGCTGCCGATGCTCTTAAGTCTGTTGCTTCTAATGGTGCCCCAGATAGTTTAGTTACGCCAGTAATAATTGCTGTGTTACCTTCAACAAATATTTTAGCTCCCATACGATTAAGTTCATCAACATGGTTAAATCTCGTTTTAAAAACATTTTCTGTTATTGAAGATCTTCCTGGTATTAAACTCAAAAGGGCCATCAATTGTGGTTGTAAATCTGTTGGAAACCCAGGAAAAGTCGCTGTTTCAACATCAACTGGTGACAATTCTAGTCTTGAAATCCCTTCAATTGTTAAAGTGTTTTTTTCCATCTTATAATTTACACCCATTTTTTCAAATATATCTAACAATGAAAAAATATGATCTTCAATAACATTATTCAAAATTATTTTTTCACCTAAAACCGCGCCTAATATTGCATAAGTTCCTGCTTCTATTCTGTCTGGAATAATTTTGTATTCTGTTCCATACAACTTTTCCACACCATAAATTTTAATATTTGATGTACCATGCCCTTCTATCCTAGCTCCCATTGATATTAAAAAATTACACAAATCAACTATTTCAGGTTCTTGTGCACAATTGGTTATTATTGTTTCTGTATTTTCTAATAACACTGCTGTTGTTATAAGATGTTCTGTTGCACCAACACTAGGAAATGGTAGCGAAACATGTACTTTTTCCGGAGTTCTTGTGTATTTCGAGTGTGTAAAACCGTGTTCTATTTTTGATTCTATCCCTAATTTTTTTAAGCCTTCAAGATGAAAATTTACAGGTCTAACCCCTATAGAACAACCTCCAGGTAAGGCTACTTTTGCATATCCGTTTCTTATAGTTAATGGGCCCAAAACATTAAAAGATGCTCTCATCCTTCTTACTGGACCATATGGCAAAACAGAATTTATATTTGAATGCGCTTTTATAATCAAAGATGATTCTTCCCATGAAACTTTTTTACCTGCATTTTCTAATATTTCAATCATTGTATTCACATCAGCCAAATTAGGTATATTATGAAGAATTATTTCTTCATCAGTTAGTAATGTTGCAGCCAATATGGGTAAAGCTGAGTTTTTCGAACCTGATATAGTTATTTCACCATATGCTTTTTGAGGTCCTACAACCTTTATTTTACCCATAGTTTCAATCTCCAATCTATGTTCCATTTTTTATCCTCCAATCTTGAACTAATCAAAATATTTTAATATCTCCTCTGTAGATGTCAAATCTTTTGGCAAATAGAAAGAATAAAATTCTAACGTTTCTGGTGATTTTGTAAAATTTTTTAATTGATATTTTATTCTATCTGTTACTTTAAATAATACTTCTTCATCAATATCTGGTATTATTATTGAAAATACAGTCTTAGAGTATCTCATAACAAGATCTAAAGGTAATCTAACATTATTTCTTAAAATTCTTCCTATTTCCATCTCAGGTCCTTTATAATATTCACCTTTATAATTTAAATTCTCTAATTCTGGAATCTTTACAATTATTAAACCATAATTATTATTTTTTTCAAAAGCTGTTTCAAGAAGTAAAAAGAATATCTTATCAAAAAACTCTCTTGAATATACTCTTGTTGATGGATCTATGAATTTTCTCTCGACAAATCCCTCTACAAAATCACTATATGCATCTATCTCTTCTTTAGAAAAATTATTATACTCTTCTAATAAATTGTTTATATTTTCTAATTCTTCTTTAATATCTTTTATTTCTTTTCTCAATTTATCATTCTCTATTTCCAGTTCATTTACCTTTTTTTCATAATTTTTATTCATAATCTCCCCCCTTATCCATTTTACCAATTCCAATTTTTCTTTGCGGAATATATGGTTATATTTTTTTCTAAAAATTCATTAATCTTTTTTTCGATTTTTTTCGAAAAATATATTATGCTTTTTTCCTTACTATTTTTTGGTAGTTCTCTGTAATAAACTTTGTAATTATTTCCCAACCAACCTGTTATTATTATGGAATTTTCAAAAATATTTAATATTACATCTTCTAAATTATATTCGTTTGATAAATCCCAACTTAATTCTGGCATATATTCTTTATTTAAATATACTTTCTTTTCTATTTTATCATAAAACATATAATTTTGGTTATCGAAATCCGAAAAATAACTTATTTTACCTGCTTTATTATCCAAAGAATTTTTAACTTCTTGATTATAATCTTTTCCATAATAAATTATAGGAAAAATTCCGGCTGTTTCAAACCCTCTAATCATAGTATATAAAACCTGTGAAACTATAAAAGGAGAACTCGCTATATAATCTAAAAAATTTTCTGATCCTTTTTCTAATGCTTTTAGATTTCCAAAAATTATAAAATCATACCCTTTTTCTAATAAATAACTCCCTAATTCCTTACTGAACTCATATATAGTATCATATGAATTTAATGTACCTAAAATAAAATAATTTAATTCTTTATCTATTTCCATTAAATTCAACCAATAACCATTTAAAATCTCTTCGTTTAATGAATCTTCAAGAGATGTATTTATATAACCTATAAATTTTTCATTCTTATATACTGGAATTTTCATTGAAAATGAGATAATAAAGATATTAATAATGAGAAATATCAGACAATATTTTTTCAATAACAATGGCGACACCCTCTTCATCATTTGATGGTGCAATATTTTTTGCCTCACTTTTTACATGTTCACTTGCATTTTTCATAGCATATGAATTTTTTGATAATTTTAACATCGAAATATCATTTTCACTATCCCCAAAGATATAAGCTTTTGATAAATCGAAATCGTAAATTTCTGAAAGCTTTTTCAGTGCTATTCCTTTTGAAGAATCTTTATTTAAAAAATCGAGATATATATTAAAAGATCTTACAATGTTTAATTTATTATTATATTTAGATACCATATTTTTTTGGAAATCATCAAGTTTTTCTTTATTGGCAATTACTAATACTTTAGTAGGACTTTTTTTGTTTAAAATATATTCCTCTAAACTTTTTACTATTTTATATTCAACACCAGAATGTTTTGAATATCCTCTTATTTCTTCATTATCTTTTTCACCTATCAACTCATCATCTAAATAAATTTGAACATGTATATTTTCATTCTTTGCTTCTTTTATAATTTCTATTGCATCATTTTTAGGAATATCTGATTCGAAAATAACTTCCCCAGTGTGAGATATTACATAAGCGCCGTTATAGGAAATAATTGGTATTTTCTTTAAAAAAGGGAAATATTTTTCTATTATCATTTTTGTTGATTTGTACATTCTCCCACTTGCTATAATAATAAAATATCCTTTTTCAAAAATAGCTTTCATGGCATTTATTGTTCTTAATGTTACTTCTTGTTTTGAATTTAGTAATGTTCCATCTAAATCAAAAACAAATACTTTTTTCTCCATTATTTTCCCTCCATTAAATTATAGCATAAAAAATGAAAAAATGGGGAAGTAATTTCCCCATTTTTTTGGTGGAGTCGATGGGACTTGAACCCACGACCTCTACCGTGCCATGGTAGCGCGCTCCCAGCTGCGCCACGACCCCACAATTCATCTATTATTATATAACATACTTTGTTAAAAGTCAATATAATTTATTTTAATTCTATAAAATCTATGAGTTTGTCTATTGGTTTGACATTATACATACTATAATTTTTTGATTCTCCAACAGCTTTGACTATTATTTTTATACTTTTGTCATTAATTTCTACAATTACATATTCTAATGTTCCATATACAACTTTTTTTGTATTTGGAACAAATTCTTTTCTTGTACCTTTATCAAATGGTGCTCCACCGCCTCCTGTTGTAATATAAACTATTCCATTTTTTTCAAATCTTTCGTATCCATGAACATGACCATTAAAAACTAATTTAACATTATACTTTTCAAATATTGGTCTCCATTTTTCTTCTAATTTTGTATTCTGTTTTCTCCAGACTTGCGCAGAATTATTCCAAAATGGATAATGATAAAATACTATTATATTTTTATCTTTATTATTTTCAAGATCTTTTATTAACCATTTGGTTTGTTTTTCAAATAAATCAGAACTTATACTAATAATGGAATCTAACACAACAAAATGTGCATTTTTGTATGAAAAACTATACCATCTTTTATTGTATTCTCCTCCTCCTACTGGTAAGTCAAAGGCTTCATAATAAATTTTTGAATTTCTTTCATGATTTCCCAGTACAGGATAATAAAAAGCATTTAATCCTTTTATTACATTAAAGAAATTATTCCAATATCTTATTTCATTTCCGTTTTCAACCATATCTCCAACATTAAAAACAAATTCTGGATTTTCTTTAATAATCTTTTCAATTATCATTCTATGTAGTTTGTCATAATATCTTGTATCTCCATATACTATAAATCTTAATCTTTTTTTATCATCATTCTTTGTGTTAAAATATCCTTTATAATAATCATCGTTTGTTATTATTTCATATGTATATTTTGTATTTGGCCTTAATTTTTCTAGTTTTAAATGAACTAATCCGTTTTTTATTTTATCGTATTTCTTAATTAAAACATTTTCTTCATATAATTTTACTTGAATATTTTCATCTAATGTTTTAAAATTAATAGTAGCATATGTCTCACCTTGATTTGTTAAATATGGAGGCCATATAAATTTTGCAAATGCAAAAGTTGAAATTACAATAATTAAAATTAATAATATGTTTTTATTCATCTTTTCACCACCATTCTTTTTTTAGGAGGATCTTATGAAAAAAAATTTATATATTCTTATTATTATTTTTTCACTTTTATGGTTATTCCCAATAGGAAATTTAATAATTAATTTTTTTGACTTTGAAAATTTTTTATCAACTATAATGAAGAGCAGAACAATTAGAATTCTAAAATTTACTTTAATTCAATCTTCTTTATCTGTTTTTTTTTCTTTTTTTATAGGTATTTTTCCAGCTTTTTATGTTGCTAATAATAAAAATTTATTGAGTAAATTATTAGATGATTCTTTTTTTATACCATTCTTTTTTCCACCAATACCGACAATAATAGCTTTTTCCTTGCTATATGGGTCTAATGGTATTTTTTATCATCTTTTTAAAATAAATATTTTATATACCTTAACAGCTATTATTATGGCTCATTCTTTCTATAATTCACCTATTTTCGTAAAATATATATCAGATTCATTAAAATCTATTCCGAAAAATTTTGTTGAAAACGCTATTATAGATGGTGCAAATAAATCAACTATTTTTAATAAAATCATTTTACCTATTATTTTACCAGCTATATTAAAGGCTGCTTTTTTGGTATTTACTTATTCTTTTGTTAGTTTTGCCATTGTGCTTTCACTTGGAGGCATTAAATATTCAACATTTGAAGTAGCTATATTTACGACATTAAGAAGTTCTCTTGATTTTTCAAAAGCCCTTACGTATGCATTGATTCAATTTTTTGTTTTATTAACATTAAATTATATCATATCTATACCGAAAATTTATGAATTAAATGTTGAAGAAAATTATACGTATAAAAATAATATTTTTATTACTGTATTTTCTATATTTTATTTAATTTATGAATATTCTATAGTTTTAACAGGGACCTTATCAGGCTTTTTTGACTTTATTAATAAAAAATTCACCATTAAAGGGTTTTCGAATCTTTTTTCAAAGGATTTGAATTTATATTATCCAATTCTAAAAGCTTTTTACAATACATTTTTTATTTCATTTATTGTTAGTATTTTAGTAATATTTTTTACCTATATCATTTTAAGAAATATAAAAACTCATAAACAAATGTTATTTTCTAATATTTTTATTATTTCATCTTTAGGTATATCTTCAGCTTTTTTAGCTATGGGTCTCTTAAGTTTAAATATTAATTTTTCAATTTCTTATCCTATTCTTTTAGGTATTGGTTATTTAATTATAAGTGTTCCTCTCGCTTATACTTTTATGCAACAACGAATTTTATCTTTTGATTATTCAATAATCGAGGCATCAAAAATTGATGGAGCTAATACTGTAAAAACCTTTCTTTTTATAGAACTTCCAATATTAAAAAATACGTTGCTATCTGTTTTTTTACAGATTTTTGCTATTATTTTTGGAGAATTTACAATTTCATATACTATGCAATCTGTTGATTATTTCCCTTTAATATCTAATATTAATTACAAACTTTCAAATGCAAGGTATTATTTGGAAAGTCAAACTTTAGCTTCTATAACAATAGTATTTATTTTTATAATCTTTAATATTTCAATTTTTTTAAACAAAGAAAAACAATAATTTTTTGAAGTATATTGAAAATATGATATAATACAAAAAAAGAATAAGGAGTGTTTGTATGGATATATTATCTTTTAAAGATAAGGTTCTTGAAAAATTAAATGACGTAGAAAAAAAGTTATCAGATACAAATGTAACATCCGATCTTGAACAATTACAACATTTAGGAAAAGAACATAATAGACTTTCATCTTTAAAGGAATTATTTGAAAAATTAGAAAATGCTATTGAAGATAGAAAGGCTTTAGAAGAATTAAAACAAACTAATGAAATCGATGAAGAAGAATATAATATGATGATTGAAGAAACTGAAAAAAATATCAAAAAATATAATATTGAAGTTTTAAGCTTGTTAATCCCTGGTAGAGAGATTAATGAAAGAAATATTATTATGGAAATTAGAGCAGGAACTGGCGGAGAAGAAGCTGCGCTTTTTGCTTCTGATTTAATGAGGATGTATTTGCGATATGCAGAAAACAACGGCTGGAAACATGAAATTATTGAATTAAGTGATACCGGTATAGGTGGAACAAAAAATGCTGTTATAAAAATAAAAGGTAAAGGTGTTTTTGGAAGATTAAAATATGAGAGTGGAGTTCACAGAGTTCAAAGAATTCCTGTAACTGAATCTGGAGGAAGAATTCACACTTCAACTGCCACTGTAGCTGTCTTACCAGAAGCTACTGATGTTGACGTTAAGATAGATGATAAGGACTTAAGAATAGATACTTATCGTGCTGGTGGTGCAGGAGGGCAACATGTGAATAAAACAGAATCCGCTGTAAGAATTGTTCATATACCAACTGGAATTGTTGTAACCTGTCAAAATGAACGATCACAACATCAAAACAAAGAAGCTGCTATGTCAATTTTAAGAGCAAAATTATATGAAGAAGCTTTAAGAAAACAACAAGAGCAATTAACTTCGCAAAGAAGATCTCAAATCGGAACAGGTGAAAGAAGTGAGAAGATTAGAACATATAATTTCCCACAAAACAGAGTAACTGATCATAGAATAGGGTTTACATCATATAGGTTAAATTACATTTTAGAGGGAGATTTAGACGAAATAATTGATAAATTGATGGAATGGGATTTAACCAAAAAATTGGAAAATCTTAAAATTTAAAAAAGGGGGAATTTTATGAAGATTTATCTCGATATATTTTACAAACTTTCATGGATGTTAACTGTTATTACAGGATTTTCATCAGTAATATCTGCTTCAAGAGTTAATGGATTTTTCCTTTTTTTCTTTACTCTAACAACTTTAACCCTATTATTTGGAACATATTTGTTTTCTAAAGAAAAAGACGGGCTAAAAATATTCGCACATTATTTTAGTATCGTAATAATATCAATGGCGTTTTTAATATCTATCTCTTTGATAAAGTTGAATATATATGTATTTATTTTATATTTTATAGGTTATAATCTAATGTTATCTTTTATTTTAAATAATTATTTTAAATATTTTGAAGATAAAAATAACTTTTCAAAACTATTTAGAACTCTAAATTTAAATTATTTTGACTTTTTTGATACACAAATACATATAAAACTTTTTAATAATAAAAAAGGGATAACACCTGATGGCGTTTCTGCTGTAGGACCTTATTCTCCTGCTCTTTTAAAGGACAATGAATTATATGTATCAGGACAAATCCCTATAAATTTTGAAACGAATGAAATCCCTGAATCTTTTGTAGAACAATCAAAACAAGCTATGGAAAATCTTAAAGATGTTTTAAATGCTGCAGGCTTTACATTTAAAGATGTTGTTCAAGTAAGTGTTTTCATAACTGATATGTCTAAATTCGGTGAATTTAACGCTATTTATGAAACATATTTTAAAAAACCTTATCCTTCAAGATATGTTGTTGAAGTTTCAAAACTTCCTAAAGGAGTAGATGTTGAAATTGCATGTATTGCAAAAAAATAATAACACAAGAGAGGTGATTATATATGGATATGATTAAGATTATACTTCCTGATGGTTCAGAAAATGAATATGAAAAAGGAATTTCTGCTGCTGATATTGCAAAAAAAATTTCTGAAGGCTTATACAGAAAAGCTTTAGGTGCACTTGTTAATGGTGAGTTATATGATTTAACCAGACCTATTGAAAAAGACTCTACTGTAAAAATAATTACTGATAGAGATTCAGAAGCTCCAGTTATATTCAGACATACTATTGCTCATATTATGGCTCAAGCAGTTTTAAGGCTATATGGTAAAGATGTAAAGTTAGCTATAGGTCCTGTTATAGAAAATGGGTTTTATTATGATTTTGATTTAGAAGAAAAGATTTCTGAAGATGATTTGCCAAAAATAGAAGCGGAAATGAAAAAAATAATAAAAGAAAATTTACCTATAGAAAGATTTGAAATTTCAAAAGAAGAAGCTAAAAAATTATTTAAAGACCAACCATATAAATTAGAACTATTAGAAGATATTGAAGACGAAACAGTTACATATTATAAACAAGGTGAATTTTTTGATCTATGTAGAGGACCTCATCTACCTTCTACTGGAAAAATTAAACATATTAAATTATTATCTGTATCTGGAGCTTATTGGCGCGGAAATGAAAAAAATAAGATGTTACAAAGAATTTATGGTACCGCATTTGCAAAAAAAGATCAATTAGATGAATATTTAAAAATGTTAGAAGAAGCTAGAAAAAGAGATCATAGAAAAATAGGTCCAAAATTAGATTTATTCATGTTTGAAAACGAATTAGCTCCTGCTATGCCTTTCTTTTTACCAAGAGGTGCAAAAGTTATAAATGGATTATTAGAGTTTTCCAGAGAATTGCATAAAAAATATGGTTATGAAGAGGTAATTACACCTTTAATTATGAACATTAAATTATGGCATCAATCTGGACATTGGGATCATTATAAAGAAAATATGTATTTTACAGAAAAAGATGAATCTCAATATGCAGTAAAACCCATGAATTGTCCAGGACATATATTAATTTATAAATCAAAAGTATATAGTTATAAAGATTTACCTGTAAGAATGTCTGAATTCGGTAAGGTTCATAGATATGAACGAAGTGGCGTTGTTCATGGGTTGTTCAGAGTAAGATCGTTCACTCAAGACGATGCGCATATTTATTGTACAAAAGATCAAATAGAAGACGAAATTATACAGGTTATGAACTTTACAAATGAATTATACAGCGCTTTTGGATTTGAATATGAAGCAGACTTAAGTACTATGCCAGAAGATCATATGGGTGATGAAAAAACATGGGAAATTGCAACAACAGCTTTAAAAAATGCATTAGAAAGATCTGGGATTAAATACAAAATCAATGAAGGTGATGGTGCGTTTTACGGACCAAAAATTGATTTTCATATAAAAGATTCAATTGGAAGAAAATGGCAATGTGCAACAATTCAACTTGATTTCCAGATGCCAGAAAGATTTGACATTCACTATGTTGATAGTAATAATGAATTACAAAGACCCGTTATGATTCATAGGGCAATATATGGTTCTATAGAAAGATTCTTTGGAATTTTAATAGAAAACTTTGCTGGTGCATTTCCTACTTGGTTATCTCCTGAACAAGTTGCTGTAATTCCCGTTTCAGATAAATACATTGATGCCGCTAAAGAACTATATGAAAAATTAGATTCTGAAGGATTTAGAGTAACAGTTGACACATCAAATGCAACAGTTGGTTACAAGATTAGAAATGCTCAAATGTTAAAAATACCATATATGATTGTTATAGGTGAAAAAGAATTAGAAACAAAGAAATATAACGTAAGAACAAGAGAGGGAAATACTGTTGAGAATTTGGAACTTGATGATTTTATAAAAGTAATAAAGAAAGAGATTAAAAATAGAAGTTTAAAATTAAGCTATTGATATATTATTTCCCCACAATTCAAAGAATTGTGGGGATTTTTTATGCCATCCTACTTTGACCCACACCCAAAATTTTATGACAATGAGGGCAAAAATATATTGCATTTTTTCCTGTTATAAGCCCTACTCCCTTTGTTTTAACATAAATTTCATCTAACTCTTTTTCACAATAAGGACATATAGGTCTTATTTCCTCTTGTTTTGTAATTTTCATTTTGAAACCTCCTTACATAAAAATTTTATTATAATTATACCATATTTTTAATTTTTTTAAAGCAGCGGTAATTCGCCGCTGCTTTAGTTATTCTGTTTCAAGGGAAGGAGTAAAATCCATTTGCTCTATTTTTTTAGAAAAAACTATAACATCCAGTATTATCAACAAACTTATAGCTAAAAATATCCAATGCACTTCAACTCTATCTACAAGTATTCCAATCACAAGCATTCCAAGTGGCGTTGCAGCTTGAAATATTACCCCTAATGCTGAAAATATTTTTGATCTGTTTTCATTAGGTATAATTCGTTGAAAATATACACTTATAGGTGTATTTACAAAAGCATTTGTTATACCCATTAACATTAGCAACGCACCAACCACGAAAAATATACTCCATATACCATTAAATTTACTTAAAATCTGTGGAATCAAAACCACGGCTATTAGTAAATTTAAAAATACCATACCATAAATTCCATTTCTAAATAATTTTTTGCTTTCTCTTTTTGAAAAAAATACTGCCAGTAATATATTACCTACTAAAATACCCAGAGTCCACATCATTTCAAGAAGCCCATATTGTTGGGGTGAGAATCCTATCACTTCTCTAAATGTATAAGGGAACAATACAGCAAACATTGGATTAAACAATAAATTCAAAAAAATTGCCATAAGAATTAAATTTTTTAAAACATAATTATTGAAAATATAGCTTATTGATTCTTTAATATCATTAAATATTATTTTTGCATTTATTTCTGCAGTTAAAGTGCTTGTTTTCCTATATTTTATGAACATTTCACTAAATGCTGATAATATAAAAGAAATCCCATTTAAAATAAAAACCCATTGCATTCCAAAAAGACCATAAATAACCCCGCCTAAAACAGGACCCATTATCATTGAAGCACTACTAATACTTTCTGTTACAGAATTAGCTTTCATTAAATCTGATTTAGAAACAAGGTCAGGAAGCATTGCGCTTGTAGCCGCTCCAAAAAAACTATCAAGAATAGATATTAAAACCTGCGTGATAAATAATACAATTAAATTTATTTTTCCAATATATGTCATATATGCAAGAAATAATATAATTATTCCCCTGACATAATCCATTGAAACCATAATATTTTTTCTGTTATATCTATCGCCAAGTACTCCGGCAAATGGGGCAATTATTAAAGCTGGTATCATGCTTATCATTGCAAATAATCCCATTTTAGTTCCAGAACCTGTTAAATCCAATATAAATAAAGGCATTGCTACCATTTGAATACCACTACCAACTAAGGATACCATTCTTCCAACAACATAAAGTAAAAAATTTCTTTTTTGTATTTTATTCATAAATAATCACATCCTTAAAATTGACATCTTTTTAATTCAATTAATATTTCTTTTAAATTCTCCATTTCTTCAAATCCTTCATAATATGATTTCATTTTTCTTTTTCTATTCTTCAATTCTCTCTTTTCAAACATAAATTCACCTCCTAAAATTGATATCTTTTCATTTCAATTAAAACTTTTTCTAAATTCACCATTTCATTAAATCCTTCATAATACGATTTTGTTTTTTTTGTTTTTTTAAATTTCATATAATCACCCCCGAAAAATTTTTATTCTTGTTCTACTTTTTAAAAATTTTAAAGTATAACTTTAATTTTCAAATATATTATATCAAAAAAATTCAATGTTGTCAAGTATGATTTTAATTTTTTTGATTTGAAGATGTATAATTCACAAAAATATTGTATATGAATTCAATATATTTAATTTTAAACTTAATAATTTCAAAACACATGGGCTTTTATTGATTTTTTTTATTATAAAATAATAAAAAACTCCAGCAAAAGCTGGAGTCATATTTTTTCAATTATATAATCATCAATATTTCTTTTTTCAGAATTGATATTTACTCCTATTAAATAGATTTCATTTGCATTATCTATGTATTTTTCATAATACTTCTTTTCTTTTATTTGAGATATTGCGTCAAGTGAACGGTGGTTCTTTCTGAAATTACTTGAAGCTTTTTGGAAAAAACTTTATTATTACTCCATTTAAATCAAAATGATTTATTATTACTTGGTATTTATTGAAATTCATATGGTATGGATATTATATTCGTTTTTTATCAAGTAAAATCAGAAAGAATCATTTTGTGCCTTTAAATCAATATTTTCAATTATGTTTCCAAAAATATTCACTTCATCTTTATTGAGAATTACTAATTCATTCGTTTGAAGCCTAAGCTCATTCCTTTTTTCGATCTTTTCAAGAATTTTCTCAGCTTCTACTTTTCCTTCTTTTACAATTTCTGGCAATTCTTCTATTAGTGATAGTGGCATAACCTTTTTTCCCCTTTCTTTTAAACTTTATTTAATTACAGAAATATTTATTTTTATACTTTCTCCAACTTTATTGACTTTATTATCAAATATCATTTGCTCATTCAAAAGAAACACCTCTTTTAAATATATAAACTAATTTTATAAACTTTCAAAGTATTTTCTAAGCCTTCTTGCCATTAATTTTCTTCTTTCTTTTAAAAATTCATAATAATTCATTTTCCAGAATTTTTTTGGAAAATCATATTCTTTGTAAATTTGATTTATTTCTGCTACAGTGAGTTCTTTAGTTAAAATTTCTGATATTCCTCAGGAGATTTATCACCTATATTAATGTTATTTTTATAATCCAAATATATGTAAAAACAATCGTAGAATTATTCATATATTCAACAATTCTTTTTTAATTAATGTTTTTTGTATTTCAATTTTAAACTTAGACTATATTTTTTAATATCTAACCGATACTATTTTACATAAAATTTTAACATTTACTATATTTAAATTATATCATTTTATTTTAAAAAATCAAAACTTTTTATATACTAAATAAAATGTATTTGAAATTTTTTATTAATATAGAAACCCAAAAAGATATAACGGAATTATTCCTTTTTCTCCATATAATATATCATCCTTTATAATAAAAGAAATTTCTATTTTATCTTTTATCTGTTTTTTTCCTTTGTTTTTTCCTCCGACTTCAAAATAATAACCATTAACTTTAAAATCTCCTATTTCTTTACTATATCTTATATTCTGATTGCTATTTTTAATTTGGTTAATGAAAATAATCTCTCTTAAATTTCCTATATTAAGATTATTTCTAATTTCTTCATTTATCGCATTATATAGCGTTCCATTTTCTATATATATCTTTTCGGGGCTTCTTACTAAAGTTCCACCTACTCCTTTTTTTGGTAATAGATTTAACAATCCCGCATCTTCTAATTTTGAAACAAAATGAATAATAGTTTTATTATCTTTTTTTAAGTTTTTACTCAAATTGTTTATATTAATTTTCCCAGGCTGCATAGTTGCAATGAAATATATAAGTTTTTTTAAAACAATTAGATTTTCAGTATTTAAGTTTGCCACTTCAACAATATCCTCATATATAACTTTTTCATACATATTTATTATTTTAGAAATTATAGATTTATTATTTTCAAAATATATAGGATAATATCCATACTTGTAATATTCCTGAAAATCCAGAAGGATTTTACTATTTTCGGCTATATTAAAGGCTATATCTCGATAATTCTCTATTAATTCCTGAAAGTCGTAAGGTTTATACTTTTCACCATATTTAATATTTAAAAATTCTCTAAAAGATAATCCATTTAGAATATATGTAACACATCTTCTTGAAAGATCATATTTAGCTTGTTTAATATTAATACTTGAACTGCCGGAAAAAATAATTTTAATATCATCGTAAAAGTCATAGATATTTTTGATTTCCTGTTCCCAATTTTTATACTTATGTATTTCATCTAAAAAAAAATTTTTTATTCCATACCGTGTATAAAGACTTTCAATAACATTAATTAAATTATTTTCTAAAAAGAATATATGATCTAAACTCATATATATAGTTTCTGACAAATCATACTTTTCTTTAATTAATTGTAACATAAGAGTCGTTTTTCCAGTACCCCTAGCGCCTAATATTCCTATTAATCTATTGTTGATATCTATTTTATCATATAAGTATCTTTTAGTTATTATATTAATGTTTTCTACTTTCTTTCTTGATAATTTTATTAAAAATTCCAAATAAATCACCCCATTGTTTTGACTTTATTCCTTATATCATATATAATAATAACATATTTCTGGAATAAATTCAATTTTTATAATGAAAAAATATGATTATACTCCACAAAAACCACGAAAAAAATGTTCTAATTATTATTCAATAGTTTTTTCACTAAATCGCCTCCATATACCTATATGCATCTATTCTAATCATACTTTGGCTTTCTTTTTTATTATAGCATAAATTTAACTAATATTTATTTTATAGTTCTTTTTACATTACTAATTATATATTAATTTAATATAAATAATTACATTCTTAAATGCATGAGCTTTTATTAATTTTTATTATAAATCAATAAAAAAAACGCCATTCCAATCATAGAATGGCGTACTAAATTATTTTCTCTAATATATTATCCTCTAAGTTTCAATTGTTTATTAGCAACAGTTTCGTTTAATCTTCTAACTGGTGTATTATACGGTGCTTCTTTTAATATTTCAGGATCTGTTTTAGCTTCTTCTAATATTTTATACATAACTTCCACAAAGTGATCCAACTCTTCTTTTGACTCTGTTTCAGTAGGTTCAATCATCATCGCCTCATGTACAATTAAAGGGAAATAAATTGTTGGTGGATGTATACCGTAATCTAATAATCTTTTTGCAAAATCTAAAGTTTTAACTCCATATTCTTTTAAAAATGTTCCATCAATTACAAATTCGTGTTTACATACATCATCAAATGCTATTTTAAAATCCTTCTCTAATTTTTTTCTTAAATAATTAGCATTTAAAACAGCCATTTCACTTGCAAATTTCAATCCTTCTTTTCCCATCATTAAAATATAAGTATATGCTCTAACCATTACTCCAAAATTTCCATAAAATGTTCTTAATCTACCACAACTTTTCGGAATATCATAATTAAAGAAATATTTCCCATCTTCATTTATATCTACAATAGGCTTTGGTAAGTAATTCTTAAGCTTTTCTTTCACACCTACAGGGCCACTTCCAGGACCACCCATTCCGTGTGGAGTTGAAAATGTTTTATGTAAATTTAAATGAACTATATCAAATCCCATATCTCCTGGTCTTACTTTACCCATAATAGCATTTAAATTAGCTCCGTCATAATATAATAAAGCGTGATGCTCATGAGCTAATTTTGCAATTTCTAATATATCTTTTTCAAATAAACCAAGTGTATTTGGATTTGTTAACATTATCGCAGCAACACTATCATCCATAACTTTTTTAAATTCTTCTAAATCTACTCTTCCATCTGGTCCTGATTTTACTTCTAAAACATCAAATCCTGCCATTTTTGCAGAAGCTGGATTAGTTCCATGAGCTGAATCGGGTAAAATAACTTTTGTTTTATTTGTATAACCATTATCTTCTATATATTTTCTTACAATAAGCATTCCTGTTAATTCACCATGAGCTCCAGCAGCGGGTTGTAAAGTTATCGCATCCATACCCGTTATTTCTCCCAGGTGTTTTTGAAGATTATACATCAACTCAAGAGCTCCTTGAATATGTTCTTCATCTAAATATGGATGTATATTATTAAACATTCCTGCCATTTCTTCATTTAACATCGGATTATATTTCATTGTACACGATCCCAAAGGATAAAATCCGCTGTCTACAGAATGGTTTTTTCTTTCTAATTCGTTATAATGCCTAACAATTTCTAATTCATGTACTTGAGGCAATCCCGGATCTTCTTTTCTTAATAATTCTTCTTCTAATTCAATTTTTGTTTCAGGAACATCTAATTTCGGTAGAGAAAACGCAGTTCTTCCATATTTATCCTTTTCAAAGATTAATTTCATCTACTTCACCTACCTTAGAAATCAAATAATCAATTTCTTCTTTTGTATTTAACTCAGTAACACAGAATAAAGCAGTATTATTAATTTCTTTATAAAAATTACCCAAATTAATAGGACCTATAAACTTCTCCTCAAATAAAATATCATTAAATTTGTTCAAATCAAATAGAGGTTTAATAACAAATTCATTAAAAAATTCACCTTCAAATACTGGTTCAAATTTTTCTGATTCAATTAATTTTCTTGCTAAATAATGCGCTTTCTGATAATTTTGATATGCTATTTCTTTTAATCCTTCTCTTCCAATTATACTCAAATATACTGAAGAAATCACTGCCATTAATGCATGATTAGAACAAATATTTGATGTAGCTCTTGCTCTTCTAATATGTTGTTCTCTAGTCTGTAATACCATTACAAAACCTCTTTTTCCTTCTGCATCAACTGTTTCACCAATAATTCTTCCAGGCATTTGTCTTATATATTTCTTTTTTGATGCAAAAAATCCAAATGTTGGACCTCCAAACGACATATAGTTTCCTAATGATTGTCCTTCACCAACAACTATATCTGCACCTAAATTCCCTGGCGCTTCTAATAATCCTAATGCAATTGGATATGCATTTACTATTAACAATACTTTTTCAGGTAATATTTCTTTTATCTGTTTAATATTTTCAATAATTCCAAAGAAATTTGGATATGAAATTACAACAGAACTCGTATTATCATCTATTTTAGATTTCAAATCATCTAAATCTATTCTTCCTGTTTTTTTATCATAATTTACTAATTCAATTTCTATATTTTGAGATTCTGTATATGTTTTTGATACTTCAATGTACTCTGGATGTAATGTTTTCGCTACCAATGCTTTATATTTTTTATTCACTCTTGATGCCATTAATATAGCTTCAGCAACAGCCGTCCCACCATCATACATAGAAGAATTAGCAACTTCCATACCTGTTAATTCACAAATAGCTGTTTGAAATTCGTATAATGCTTGTAAAGTTCCTTGAGAAACTTCTGCTTGATATGGTGTATATGCTGTTAAAAAATTCCTTTTAGTTGCTAATTGATAGACAGCTGAAGGAATATAATGCTTATATATACCCGCTCCTCTAAACATAGCATAATCTTCTAAATTAATATTTCTTTTTGACAATTCTTGTAATTCTCTTTTTACTTCAATTTCTGATTTTGATGATGGTAAATTTAGTTCTCCTTCAAATAATTTCGGTACATCTTTATATAATTCTTTTATATCATTAATACCTATTACTTTCATCATTTCTTTAATATCTTCTTCTGTATGTGGTATATATGGAAAATTTTTCACCTATTTCACCTCACTCTTAAAATTTCAAAGACCCGGAAATCCGGGCCTAAGATTATAATGAGTTTTTATATTCTTCTTCTGTTAATAATTCATCTAATTCACTTTCATCTGAAAGTTCTATTTTTACTATCCAGCCTTTTCCTTCTGCATCATCGTTAATTATTTCAGGAGATGCGTCCAATTCTGTATTTACTTCAATAACTTTTCCTGATACAGGAGAGTAAACATCACTAGCAGATTTAACTGATTCTACAGCGCAAAGTACTTCTCCTTTTTTTATCTCTTTGCCTTCTTCTGGTAATTCAACAAAAGTTACATCACCTAATTCTTCTGCAGCATGCACTGTAATACCTATTGTAGCAATTTTACCTTCTACATCTACCCATTCGTGAGTTTTTGTAAATTTTTTCATTTTCATACCCTCCTAAGTTATTTTCTGTTTTTTACACTACCTCTATAAAATGGTGTTTTTATTACTTTTGCTTTCACTCTTTTACCTCTAATTTCTACTTCTATTTCTGTATCTTTTTTATAATATGGCTTATTTAACATAGCCAAGGCTATCGGCTTCTCCAATGTTGGAGACATTGTTCCACTTGTAATAAATCCTACTTCTTCATTTTCAACAAAAATTTTGTAACCATGTCTTGGTATACCTTTTTCTAACATTTCTATGCCCTTTAATCTTCTTCTAATTCCAACTTCTTTTTCTTTTAATAATGTTTCTTTACCAATGAAATCTTTTTCCATATCAACTGCCCATTTGAGTCCTGCTTCAAAAGGGGTAATTTCATCTGTCATATCATTTCCATATAATAAATAGGTAGCTTCCAATCTTAATGTATCCCTCGCACCTAATCCTGCCGGTTTACCATCATATTTAGACAACAATTCTATTAATTTTCTCCACATGGGAACCGCAGCTTCTTTATCCAAGTAAATTTCAAAACCGTCTTCACCTGTATAGCCAGTTCTTGAAATTAAACATTTTATTCCATTAATTCTTCCTTCAGTGAAATTATAATATGAAATTTCTTTCAAATCAACCCCTGATATTTCTTGTAACATTTCTTCAGCTTTTGGACCTTGAACAGCAATTTGTGCTGTTTCGTCTGAAATATTTGTTACATTAACTTCGAATTTTTCTGACTGTTTTAATATCCAATTATAATCTTTTTCAATATTTGAAGCATTTACAACTAATAAAACATGTGTGTCTGAATATTTATAAGCTAATAAATCATCGATTATACCACCATTTTCATTTAACATTGGCGAATAAACTATCTCACCATGTTTAATTTTTTCAACATTATTTGTTATTAGATAATTTACAAATTTTGCTGCTTCTTTTCCTTTAATATCAATTTCTCCCATATGAGACACATCAAATATTCCTACATTATTTCTTACAGCATTATGTTCTTCTTTTAAAGAAGAATACCATACAGGCATTTCCCAACCACCAAATGGAACCATTTTCGCTCCTAATCTTACATGTTCTTCAAAAAGCGGTGTCCTTTTTAAATTTCCCATCAGTCAGCCTCCTTATTTTCTAATATCTCATTTGCTTTTTCAAAATCATTTTCATCTACATATAAATTCATAATAGTTCCATTACCAAAAAATTCTCTTCCTATTCCAATTTCTCTAGGAGATTTTACTAAAACATTAACCCCCTCTGATTCTAATAATTGTTTTATAATCTGCGCTTCAAAATCATTAATGTGAGATTTTAATAATTTCCACATAAAAATCACCTCGCTTAATTGTATTATACATCTAAAATTTGTATTTATAAAGAAAAGAAATTTTATAAAAAACGTGGTATAATAACAATAAATGGCAATAAATGAAAAAAATTTCATATATTCATAGATTTTTGCGTTTAATAATATAAGGAGGGATATTTTTATGCCTGAAATTAAAAAAATTGGAATTATTACCAGCGGTGGAGATGCTCCTGGGATGAATGCTGCTGTAAGAGCCGTAACACGAACTGCCGCATCAAAAAATATAGAAGTTATAGGCTTTTACAAAGGATATGCTGGAATTTTAGATAAAGATTTTGTCGAATTAAGTTATTCATCTGTTGGTGGAATTATGGAAAAAGGTGGCACTATTTTAAGAACTGCAAGAGTCCCTGAATTTAAAAATCCAGAAATTAGAGCTGAAGCTGCAAGAAATTTAAAGGATTTAAAAGTTGATGGTTTGGTTGTTATAGGTGGTGAAGGTAGTTTAACAGGTGCTAAACTATTATTTGAAGAACATAATATTCCTGTTATTGGTATTCCAGCCTCCATAGACAACGATATTCCTGATACAGATATGGCAATAGGTGTTGATACATGTTTGAATACTGCTGTGGATGCTATGCAAAAATTAAAAGATACTGCATCTTCTCATGAAAGAGCTTTTATAGTTGAAGTTATGGGAAGGGGTTCTGGATATATTGCTTTAATGTCTGGTTTATCTGTCGGCGCTGAAGCTGTTATAATTCCAGAAGTTCCTGTTGATTATAATGAATTAACAGATCGAATTTGGCAAGAAAGAAAACGGGGAAAAATAAATTGTATTGTTGTTGTCGCTGAAGGAGCTGCCAGTGCTTATTCTGTAGCACGACATTTTGAAAATAAAATAGGTTATGAAACAAGAATAACCATTTTAGGTCATATACAAAGAGGGGGTTCTCCAACCGCATTTGATAGAATATTAGCTTCAAGAATGGGATATTCTGCAGTAAACTTTCTTTTAGAAGGAAAATTTGGAACTATGGTTGCTTTAGAAAAAGGCCAAACAGTTACTGTTCCACTTGAAAAAGTCTTAAGCGAAAAAAAGGTTTTAGATCCTAAATTAATAGACTTAGTAAACACATTATCTTAAGGAGTGATTATATGAGAAAAACAAAAATTGTTGCTACCATTGGTCCTGTAACAGAATCAGAAGAAATGATAAGAGAATTAATTAAAGCTGGAGCAGATGTTTTGAGATTAAACACTTCTCATGAAAATCCAGAAGTTCACCAAAGAAGGATCGAAACAATAAAAAAGGTGAGAAAAGAATTTGACAAACCCATTGCTATATTGCTGGATTTAGCTGGGCCAAAAATAAGAACAGGCAAATTCAACAAAGATGAAGTTACATTACAAGAAGGTCAAGAATTTATTTTGACTACAGAAGATGTTATTGGTGATGAAACAAAAGTTTCAATTAATTATAAAGGATTACCAAAAGATGTAAAACCTGGAGATTTAATACTTGTTAATGATGGGAAATTAAAATTAGAAGTTATTGAATCTGATGATTTAAATATTAAAACCAGAGTTATAAACACTTCTACTATTACACATAGAAGAGGTATAAATGCTCCTGGAGCTGATATTAAAATTCCTGCTTTAACTGAAAAAGATAAAAAATACATTGAATTTGGTATTGAAAATGAAGTTGATTATTTTGCTTTATCTTTTGTAAGAAAACCAGAAGATGTTATTGAAATGCGCGAAATTTTAAAATCGTTAAATGCTTTAGATGCTCAGATTATTAGTAAAATAGAAACCAAACAAGCCATTGATAATGATCTTGAGAAAATTATCGAATTGTCTGATGGAGTAATGGTTGCTAGAGGAGATTTAGGTGTTGAGGTTGAGGCTGAAAAAATACCCGTATTACAGAAAAAAATTATTAGTATTGCTAATAAAAAATCAAAACCTGTTATTACTGCAACTCAAATGCTTGAAACTATGATAGAAAATCCTGTACCAACAAGAGCTGAAACTACAGATATTGCAAATGCTATTTTAGATGGAACTGATGCAGTTATGTTATCTGGAGAAACATCTATAGGAAAATATCCTCTAGAAGTTGTAAAAGTCATGGATAGAGTTGCAAGAGAAACAGAACCATACCTTAATCACTATGGTGCATGGTATTTCGATTTTGATGATGACGATTCAACCACAAACGCTATATCAAAAGCCGCAAATGAAATCGCTATTTCTGCTGGAATTAAAACTATTGTTGCAGTTACAGATAAAGGTGATACTGCAAGAGCTGTTTCCAGATATAGAGAAAATGTTAATATTATAGCTGTGACTCACTCTGAAAAAACTTATAACAGATTAGCACTTGTGTGGGGCGTAAAACCTATGATTGTTAATGAATTTGTAAGTACTGATACAATGCTCTACATAGTAAAACAAACATTAAAAAATGAAGGATTAGTTCAATCAGGGGAAAAAATCATTTTCACTGCGGGTATTCCATATGGATTTTCCAGTAAAACTAATTTCTTACATATTGCAGAAATAAAATAATACTATAAACAACAGGAGAGCTAGGCTCTCCTGTTGTTTATTCCATAACTATTTCAGCAGGATAATCTATTTCTTCAAGTTTTCTCAATACTAATTCTATATCACAACTTGATGATTCTATATACACTTTTTTTTCATCCAATTTTACTTCAAATTCAGGAATATTAATTTCTTTCAATGAATTTGTTATTCTCATTACACAGTGATTACATGACATATCTGGTACTAAAAGCACAGTTTTCATAGTTTTTTATCTTCTTTTATCCTTAGTGAATTTAAAACAACAGTTATAGAACTGAATGCCATTGCTGCTTCTGCAATTGCAGGATGCAATAATCCGGACATTGCAGCGGGAATAGCAATTACATTATAGAAAAATGCCCAGAATAAATTCGATTTTATTACTGAGAATGTTTTTCTTGAAATTTCTACTGTATCAACTATTTTCGAAACACCGCCTTTTACTATAATCACATCAGCATTATCAATTGCCAAATCTGTTCCACTTCCTATAGCAACACCTATATCTGCACCTTTTAATGCTGCAGCATCGTTCATACCATCTCCTACCATAAGTGTCTTATATCCCTTTGCCTGATAATTTCTAACAACATTTAATTTATCTTCTGGTTTTATACCTGCTAAAACTTCTTCGATTCCTACTTCTTTTGCAACAGCTTTTGCAGTTTTTTCATTATCTCCTGTAGCCATAACGGGAATAATTCCCATTTTCTTAAATTCTTCTATAGCTTTTTTTGAATCTTCTCTTATCTTATCAGCAATAGCAATATATCCTAAAAAATTATTATTTTCATAAACTTCAACTACAGTATAACCTTTTTCATTTAATTTATCATATTTATTTTTTGGTTTACCAATGAAATATTCATTATTGTTATATGAACCTTTTACACCTTTTCCCGCTATTTCTTCAATGTTTTCTATATTTATCTTCTCTTTAGATAACTCAGAAATTGCTTTTGCTAATGGATGATTAGACATATTTTCTATAGAAGCAATAATTTTTATTTTTTCTTCCGGAATACTATGTTCAATAACTTGAGGTTTACCTTGAGTTATTGTTCCTGTTTTATCCATTATAACCACTTTTACATCTTTTGAGGTTTGAATAGCTTCAGCATTTCTAATTATAAGTCCTTTTTTAGCAGCTTCACCTGTACCGGCAACCAATGCCATTGGTGTAGCTAACCCAAGAGCACATGGACACGCTATAACTATAGTTGCAACAAAAACAAAAACAGAAAATGAAAGAGGATCTGTTGTATTTAATATCCATGGGAAAATACTTCTCATGTTTTGCATAAATGGTTGAAGGTTTTCAAAGTTAAAATACCAGATTAATCCACTTATTATTGCTAAAAACATTACTATTGGAACAAACCATAATGTAATTCTATCTGCCAATGCTTGAATTGGAACTTTTGCTCCTTGAACTTCTTGTATTAATTTAATCATTTGAGATAAAAATGTATCTTCTCCCACATTTGTGACCTTTATTTTTAAAGGACTTGTTAAATTTAAGGATCCACCAATTACTTTTTCTTCAACAGTTCTTTCTACTGGTATAGATTCACCTGTTATCATTGATTCGTCAATTGAAGAATTTCCTTCAATAATTTCCCCATCAATAGGAATCCTCTCACCAGGTTTTACTAAAACTACAAAGTCTTTTTTAATTGCATTTATTGGCATTAATAATTCTTCATTATCTATTAAAACCCTGGCCTCTTTAGCTTGCATGTTCATCAATGATTTTATCTCTTTTGCGGCTTTATCTCGCAAATGAGATTCAATAAATCTACCTGTAATATGAAAAGCCATTATCATTGCTCCTATTGTTCCAAAGGATGCAATTGGAAAACCAAATGAATTAAGTAATGCTGTTATCCATGAAGTTACTGAACCAAAAAGAATTAAAGTATCCATATTTGTATGAAAATGGCTTAATGCAATCCAGGCACCTTTTATTGTTTTTTTACCTGTATAGAATATTACATATCCTCCTGCAATAACTTCCATAACAGAAAATCCGGGGATTTCCTTCCAGATCATATGAATTAACATCATAATTGAAATTGGAATAGTTACAAGTAAAGCCAAAATTAGATTTTTCTTTGCTTCTTGATATCTTTTTTTCTCTAAGTCTTGACTCATATCTGTAGAAATGTCATAGCCAACTTTTTGAACAGCTTCTTTTAATTTTTCAAATGATATTTCATCTTCAGAAACAATAAATGCCGTTTCTGTAGCTAAGTTAACAGCAGAAAATTTTATACCCTCAACATTTTTCAATGCTTTTTCAACAGTTCTAGCACATGTAGCACATGTCATACCAACAACTCTAAAATTTATCTTTTTTTCTGTTTTCTCGTTCATTTTATCACCTCTAATCACAACACCCTTCTTTGTCATTATTAATTTTAGTATTTGACTCATTATCATTATTTATCTTTTTCCAATAATCATATGCAATCATAGACCACTCTTCACCAGGACATCCGCCCATTGTCATTACAACATCAAGTGTTTCGAGCAGTTCTTCTTCTGTTACGCCATTTTCATAAGCTAATTTAACATAACCTTTCACACAAGGTTCACATTTTATAATAGCTGATATAGCTAAAGCCATCAAAAGTTTATGTTTCCCTGGCAATGCACCGTCAGAGTAACTTTGTTGTCTCATTCTTACTAAAGCACCAGAAGTTTTTGCTGTTTTCTTTCTCCATTCTTTTAAATCCATTATTTTCTCCTCCTTATCCTGTGGGTGGGGGGTATAAATTCATTATAACAATTAATTATTTCAAATATATTAAAAGGTAATAATAGATTAAAGAAAAATATAATATACAAGTAAACCCTTATTATGCAAACTCACCCGATTTATACAGTCTCTAATGTGGTTCGTGTACTTCGGACCAAGATTTTGCCTCCGGCTTCCTTCAGATTCCACCTCGCGCTGGACACCCTTGCCTTTGGCTAGTGGTTGGCACGGTCAACCTCCACAGCGGACTTTCACCACCTAGCTGTTATTCATGCCCGGCACACATAAATAAACCACTCCAAAAATTTGGAGTGGTTTATTTATTTATTTATTTATTTTTATTGTTCTACCCATACTGAAACAGAACCACCATTTACCTTAAATTCTGCCCAACCATCTGAATTTGACCATATAACATCTGTTCTATTTCCTAAATAATCAATAAATTTTGCATTCTTTTTTCCAACATACATCCATTTACTTCCACCAGGACCATCTGTTAATATTACAGCCATAGCTTTTGGATGATTTTGATCTCCTAATCTTGTCCATCCAATTATATCCCAATGATCTAAATAATCGTATTGATCACCATATGCATATATCTTTCTTGCTTCAATAAGCTTTTTTATAACGTCATATTGTGCTGTTATTCCGGGAGCTCCGTACATATCTCCGTAAAAAACACATGGATATCCATCTTTTCTTAACAATATCATCGCATATGCTAATGGTTTAAACCAGTCTTGAACTGAAGAATATAACGATTGACCAGGTTGAGTATCATGATTTTCTACAAACGTTACTGCTTTTACAGGATTAGATTGTACAAGTGTTCCATTAAATATATTTCTCATATCATAATATCCACTTGCATTTGAAGCATCATGAAAATGCTGATGCAAAGGCACATCGAATAAAGACATTCTACTTCCAGTTTTTGAAATATAATTATTTAATTTATTTATATCTGTACTCCAATATTCCCCAACTGTAAATAATTCTTTTCCTGTTGTATTCCTCATATAATCCAACCAGTCATTGAAAAAATCAAACTTTATATGCTTTACTGCATCCAGCCTAAATCCATCAACATTTGTAAAATCAACATACCATTTTCCCCAATTTTTTAGTTCTTGAATAACATCTGGATGTTCCATATCTAAGTCTGCACCCATTAAATAATCATAATTTGCATTTTCAGTATCAACTTCCCAATCCCATGCTTTTCCTGTACTATTAAATCGAAAAATTGCACTTTCGTGAGTATTTTCATCCCAATCCACTCCATCAAAATGATACCATCTCCATTTGAAATCAGAATATTTATTTGCTCTTCCAGGAAAATCGAAAACGGTCCAAGCCTTTATGTCTTTATTTTCAAGAACATAATTTCTATCATTCCAGGAAACTTTATATGCATTAACCCATTCTGTGGCATCTGCTCCCATTCTATGATTAAATACTACATCAGCATAAATCTGCATATTATACAAATGTGCCGAATTTATAACATTTAAATATTGATCTTTGGTTCCATATTTTGTTGCAATACTTCCCTTTTGATTGAACTCTCCAAGATCATACATATCATATACTCCATATCCCACATCACTTTTACCGGCCTGACCTTTATAAGCAGGTGGTAACCATAATGCTGTTATTCCCATAGATGCCAGATCCGGTATTTTCTCAGAAAGTTCTACCCATAACCCTCTTTGTGTATTTTCATCATATTCTGGCAAATACCATTGAAAAGCCTGTAATATTACTCCATTTATGGGACTTGTATATTTTTTTACATCTATATAATGTGTATCATCATAAAAGGTTATCTTATATGTAGTATATGGCTGAACTTCATAATCTGTTGCAGGATAGCTTTCGCTCCAATCGCCATAATGATCTATTTTGAATCGTGGAGCCCCGTATCCATCACCATTATTAAATGTAATTATAATCTCCCATGTGTTTGGCGCAACTTTTTGCATTAATGTTGTTCCCCAATTGTTTGGAGTTCCTCTGAAATACGCTTGTGTCCATTCTCCTTTAACAACAATAGTAGAAGCAGTAATTTCTCCAGAATTTCCATCAACTTGTTTTACACACCCTGTTAATAATAATAAAGTCAATGAGATAATAACTAAAACATTCAAAAAAAAACGCTTCACTTTGTCCATACCTCCCTAAAATATAATTTAACCCCCATCCAATTACACTTCGGATTATACTATTCGTAATATATTTTTAAAAATGCAATAATCAGAAAATATATTTTGAAAATAAGAAAAAAAGAATTATATTTACTAATAATTAATTTTTTTGAACTTTAATAACAAAAAACCCCTCTGAAATTCAGAGGGGGATAATTATTTTTATTTAATTATTTATTCAAGAAAAATTCTAAATCTTCTTTAACAGTAGTAATAGGATTAATTCCAAAATTGTCAACTAATACTTTCAATACATTTGGTGAAACAAATGCTGGTAATTTCGGACCTAATTTTATTCCTTTTACTCCTAAGTATAATAATGCTAATAATACTGCTACTGGTAAGAATTTTTTTGGTTTTCTATTAAATTAAAAGTATAAATAAACCTATAAATAATAAAAAATTAACAATAAAAATATATCAAGTGATATAATAATTATGTAAATTTATCAAATTTAAGAAAAGAAAAGTTGGTTAAAAATTTACTTAAATTTTACTTTATGTTGTTGACTATTTTTTTTTTTTGCTAAAATTATTGTAAATTGAAAGGTGAGAATAATATCTTTTAATTATGAAGTAACATAATATAAAAATTATATATTCATAAAGTTTTGTCGTAACTTATAAGTTATAAAATTCACAATATTTGTCTGTAATATTATTAAACAAAGTTAATGATATTCCTGATAAAAATAATAAAAAAAATAAACCAGACTCTTTTTAAAAATAAAAAAAGAGAGAGATTATTTCCAAAAAAATAAGAAAAAACGAATATCATGGGGTTAATTGAAAATATTATTATGAGAGGTGATATTATGAATATTTATAATGATTTTATGAATAAAATAAAAAAAGATAAAGATATATCAAATAAGACATTTATTATTGATATTGAAAATAATACAAAACTAAATTATAAAAGGTATACATTTTTAGATGCTTATAATCTCGCATCTAATATAAGAAATTTGATTTGCGAATTTCACGGCAAAAGAATTGCTATTATTCTTCCAAATAGCTTTGAATTTATTAGTGCATACATTGGAACTTTAATTAGTGATAATTTTCTTGTTAGTTTATCTCCTGAAATTTTCAAAGAATATGGAGAGATTTTACTGGAAAATTATAAAATTGATATAATATTAACTACAAAAGAATTTGTAAATTTAATATCTTGCAAATATATAAAAAAATTAAATGATAATTTTTATTTACTAAAATCAAATAAAAAATTAGAAAATGATAATATAACCAAGTATGGAAGAATATTATCATTTACAAGTGGAACAACAGGAAAAATGAAAGGAGTAATTATAAATGAAAATAATATAGAATACGTTTCTTTGCAATATAAAAAAATATATAAATTATCTGAAAAATCGAAAATCTTAGGGATTTTACCTTTTTGGCATAATTATGGGATGTTTGCTTGTGTTGCATCAAGTATTTATAGTTTGTCAACTTTAGTTATAATGAAAGAATGGGATTATAAAAAGGCTTTGAGAGCAATTTCTAAATTTGGAATAACTGTTTTTCCTGGTGCCCCATATATGTATCAAAGTATCGTAAAAAATTACAAAAATGAATATAATTTAGATTCTTTGGAAATATGTGATTGTGGGGGTGAAATGCTACCTTTAGAATATTTATATAGGTTCAAAAAAATTACAAAAAAAGCAATAACTGAGGGATATGGTTTAACTGAAACAACATCTTTAACTCATTTTAATATATTTAAAAATCAAAAAAAAGCTGGTTGTATAGGAAAACCTTTAGAAAATATTGAATGTTCTTTAAGGCATCCGGAAACAAAAAAAGAAACTAAAAAAAATATTGGTATTTTATGGATAAAAGGACCAGCAGTAGCAAAATATTATTATTACAACAATAAAATTATTCCTACATGTGAAAATGGATGGTTTAATACCAAGGATCTTGCATGGCGAGATGAAAAAGATAATTATTATATAATAGGTCGTTATAACGATATAAAAAATTTAAATATTAAACCCTTTCCTAGAGAAATCGAAGAATATATTTATAAAATAGAAGAAGTAGAAAAAGCAAGTGTGATTGTCGAATATAATGAAAAAAAACATAATTTTACATATTTAATATCAGTAGTATTAAATAAAAAATTTCCCAAATACAAATTAGAAAATTTTATTATAGAAAAATTTGATAATATAAATATAAAATCCATAAATATATTAAGTAAATTTAAACTTACTTATACAAGAAAAATAAAAAAATAACTTTAATTTATAGGACGTCCAATTAGTAAGAAGCAAAAAAGGCACTCCTTGATTCAATGTAGAAACATTGAATTGAGCCAAAAAACAAAAGAAAGGAGTGCCCAATTCAATGTTAGCACAAAAAAGAATAGAAATCAATACATCTTTTGTAAAAAAAGAAATTTTATTTATTTTCAATATTATAGATATATTTTTTAACGAACCGAAATACTCATTTGGTAGAAAAAAAGAATTTTCAGATAAAGCTATTCTTAAAATTCTAATGTTGTTAAAAATGGCTAAAAAATCATATAGAAAAGTTCAAAAATTA